>JACQUA010000092.1 GCA_016210565.1 Chloroflexota bacterium | reverse complement strand
GCCTCGGGGATCGAGACGCGGCGGTTGGGGTCGGACTTCAGGAAGATCCAGCCCTCCCGGGCGGCCAGCTCCTCCGGCCTGGCCGAGAGCAGCGGGGCGGCCAGCTCCAGCAGTTTGTCCCTGGCCGCGGCCGCGGCCGCCCGCACCGCCGGGCCCACCGAGGGGAGTGTGCGGCTCCCGCTGCTGGTGGGGGCATAATAGGTGACCTCGGTATCGCCCAGCGTGAGGCTGACCGACGGCAGGTCGATCCCCAGCTCCTCGGCGGCGATCTGGCACAGGGCGGTCTGGTTGCCCGTGCCGATATCCTGCGTGCCGGTCAGGATGTGGACAGTGCCGTCGGGGTGAAGCTTGACGATGGCGTGGGCAGGCGGGCCTCCGCCCCCGCCCCAGGTCTGGCTGGCCATCCCGATCCCCCGCTTGACCGATCCCGTCCCCTCGCCGGCCCTCCTCTTGCGGTCCTTCCAGCCGATGGCCCGCGCCCCCTGCTGGTAGCACTGGTCCAGGGCCTTGCTGGTGTAGGGGAGGTCGCGCACCTGGTCCTTCAGGGCGTAGTTCTTGAGGCGCAGCGTCAGGGGGTCCATCCCCAGCCGCTCGGCCAGCATGTCCATCGCCTGCTCCAGGGCGAAGGTCCCCTCCACGTGGCCCGGCGCTCGCTGGGGGGTGTTGACGGGGATGTGGGTGTAGATGGGGTAGGCCTCCGTCTTCAGGTTGGGGCAGCGGTACAGCTCCCGGTAGGGGCGGCTGGTGGCATCGACCAGGCTGAGAGGGGAGGGCAGCATGCTGCGGTGGGCGCCACAGCCCCCGAGGTTCTTGAGGTAGATCGCCGTCAGCGTGCCGTCCTTTTTGGCTCCGAGCTTCACCTGCTGGAGCGAGGAGGGCCGGTGGCCCGTGCTCAGGAACTCCGACTTGCGGTCCAGGGCGATCTTCACCGGCCGGCCCGTCATCCGGGCCAGCAGGGCGGCGATCATGGTATACTTCCCCACGCTGGTCTTGCTGCCGAACCCCCCGCCCATGAACTCCTTGATCACCCGGACCTTGTGCATGGGCATCTTCAGCGCCCTGGCCAGCCCCTCGCGCACCGCCGAGATTCCCTGGGTGGAGTCCCACACGGTGAGGCGATCTCCCTGCCAGCTGGCCACGCTGCCGTGGGTCTCCCAGCAGGCATGCCCCTGGACCTGCGTGGAGAAGCTCTCCTCGACGATCACGTCCGCCTCGGCCAGCCCCTTCTCCACATCGCCCCGCGAGTAGAGGAGGGGCTGGCCCCCCTGCAGGTTCCCGCCCGCCCGGACCGCAGGGGCCCCGGACCGCAGGGCCTCTTCGGGGTCCACCACGAAGGGCAGCACTTCGTACTCCACCCGGATCAGGGCCAGGGCGTCCGCAGCCGACTGCTCACTCTCGGCGGCCACGGCCGCCACCTCCTCTCCCGCATAGCGGAGCTGGCGGTCGAAGAGGAAGCTGTCGTCGTACCAGGGGATCGCCCCGGCATTCTCGTACGAGAGGATCGCCTTGACTCCCGGCAGCTGGCGGGCCCGGCTGGCGTCGAGCTTGACGAGGCGGGGATGGGGATGGGGGCTACGCAGGATCATGCCGTAAAGCATCCCGGGCAGCTGGATATCGCAGGTGTACCTGGCGCGCCCGGTGCATTTTTCCAACCCTTCCACCCGGGGCAGGCCCTTGCCCACCCAGGAAAGCTCCCCCTCCTTCCAGGGGGGCAGGTCCTCCTCGGGGACCTCGACCTCCACCTCCTCCAGGTGGCCTTCCACTTCCACAACGGTCTTGACCTTCCGTGCCATCTTCAGCCCCTCCCTTCAGATAGGGTTTAGGGGTTAGCCGTCAGGGATGGGTAAAAGCCAACAAAGGGTCCTTTTTGTTAACTCCTGATCCCTACCCCCTGCCTTTGACCTTCTTCGCGGCTGCCAGGGTGGCCTCCAGAATCCGTGGATAGCTCCCGCAGCGGCACAGGTTCCCCGAGAGGGCCCGCCGGGCCTCCTCCCGGGATGGATGGAGAATGGAATCGAACAGGGCCTTGGCGGCCATGATCTGGCCTGGTGTGCAGAAGCCACACTGGTAGGCGTCCTGCTCGATGAAGGCCTGCTGGACCGGGTGGAGCGTCTCCCCCGAGGAGAGGCCCTCGATGGTGGTGATCTCCCGGCCCTCGGCGGCCACCGCCAGGATCATGCAGGAGTAAGCCGTCACCCCGCCCAGGAGCACCGTGCAGGCCTCGCACTCCCCCCGGTCGCAGGCCTTCTTGGTGCCGGTGAGCTGGAGCTGGTCGCGTAGGACATCCACCAGGGTGGCGCGCGGTTCTACCTGCAGCCGATGGCGGACTCCGTTGACCTTGAGCGTAACGGCCATCCGGCCCCCCTCTCCGGCTGGGCTCTCCCGCGTGGCTGCCCCGGCCCCTTGCAGGCCGGCCACGCCGGCGGAGAGGGCCACCGTCCCCACGCCCATCCCCTTAATAAAGTCCCGCCGGGAGAGCACCGTCCAGGCCCTCTTCTCCTTCTTTTTTTCTCCATTCTCCTCTCCGCTCATGGTCCCTTCCTCCTTGCTGCGCGAGAATTGGAAATCGAATTTACCCCATGGAAGGCTATTCTTCACAGCAGCTGGGGGGAAGTCAAGTGCCTTTCTCTGTGCCATCTTCGGGGGTTTCTTTTTCTTGATCCGGTTTATGGGATTCTTCCTTTCCTTTCCCTTGAGAAGTCCTGTCTCCCATAGCAGCCATGAAACCCATCATGGGATCGCACATCCCCATGGGCATTCTCATGCTTTGCGACGCTGGAGCCGAAGAGCCCATCATTCCGCAGGGGTATGCCATGGTCTCAACAGAGAAAACCAGAAAGAGCGAGGTGATTGTTGAAACAAAACCTTTTTTCATCTTCTCCTCCTTTCGCATTTCGCACCCTCTATGACAGGCGCGCCAACAAACCGGACAGGGCGTGGCTGCCCCCATCTCCGGCATCAGCAGTTGAGGCAGGGCCGGAATGGGCTCCGCATCACCGAGGCCTTGAAGGCCTTGCCAGCAGAGCCGATTCCCTCAATGGTCCGGATGAGCTCCCCGGCTCCGACCGCTCCCTTCTCGAACTCCACCGTAATCTCCCCGGCATCGCTATCGGGGTCGGTCGAGATGCTTCGGACCCCTGGGACCTTCGAGAGGGCCTCCTCGACCCGCTCGTAGCATCCCTCGCAGCCCATCCCCTCGACCTTCAGGGTGACCTCCTCCACGACGGTTCCCCCAAAGCCCGCTCCCTTCAGGGCCGAAAGGAGCTGCTCTGGGGTGACCTTTCCCCTCTCGTAGCGGACGATGGCCGTGCTGAAGTCGATGACCACATCTTTCACCCCCGGAACGCCTTCCAGGGCGGCCTGGACCGGCCCGGCACATCAGAACCCCAGCATCCCCTCCACGTCCAGGAGGATCTGTTCAAGGGCCATCTCGTTCGCCCCCGCGGGGTCCTGGAGAGCGAAGGCCCCCCCGAGGACCAGCAGGGCCATAATGAACACCAAAGCGCATTTCCTCTTCATCAGATACATCAGATCACCTCGTTGGCTCGCATCAGGAGCCTTGATGGATGGAAGGTTGAGCGAGATAACTCCTTCGCTAGAACCGCCGGCTTCCTTAAGGGGGGTGCGAAAGACAGAGCTTTTCCACACCCCCTCCTGGACATCTAAAGGATTTAGCCATCCCAACGCCTATTCGCGTGAGAATCTTTTGTTACCGAGGTTACCGGGTAATATCCCTTTACGATTGAGATAATTCCCCGACGTGCTCGCCTTTTTCGCCTTTAAAGTCAAAGTATTGGAGGCCCTGGCCATAAGGACCGGCTGGGCATCCGGGGCGATCTGATAGGACAGGACGGCCTCCAGCGCCACCGACTGGGTCCCCTCGGCCGGGATGAACTCGAAGGCCCTGGCCGTTACCCGATTGGGCTGAATGACGGCGGCAGGGTTGATCTTGCGAACCTTCCAGGAGTCGAAGGTCCGCTCGCCTTTCTCATCTGTTCCCACCATCTCGTAGACCTGCTCCCCCGAAAAGATCTTCTCTCCCTTCTCGTTGCGCGCGGTGACTTCCAGCACCACCCGGGCCCGCCAGGGTCATGTGTCGGGGAACTGGTGGCCCGCCAGGTTCTTGATCCCCACGGTGACGGCGACCTTGGGGCTGGCCTGTTTCGCCGTCAGGGTGAGCTTTATGGCCTCCTGCAAGATGGCAGGAGAGTGGCCCCCAGGGAAGTCGTGGGCGTGGATTACGCGTGGGGGCGCATTCTCCATCTCTGCGGCCGGGCCATCCTTGGCCTTCATGTGGCAGTACTGACACTCCTTGTCGGCGCTGACCCGGGTCTTCTTCCAGCTCTCGTAGACGGTCGAGCAGTAGACTGGGATGGGCCTGTAGAACTGATGACAGGACTGGCAGAACTCCGCCCTCTTGATCCCGGGGGCATATTGGGAGAAATGGATAGAAGGGATGGGGTTCTCGATGGGGCCATAATAGACCTCCTTTTCGGGCTTTCCCGTCACCTGGGCGGTGTGACAGTAGGAGCACTCGACGTTGAAGGCCTTCAGCTCCTCCTTCTTCCCCTCGACCACCAGGCGGCCGACCTGTTGTACCAGCTCCTCGGAAGCGAAGCGCAGCCTGGGCGCATGGCACTCCAGGCAGCCCATCAGCTCCTCCTTGGTGGGGAAGCGTCCCCTGGCCTTCTCGGTCTCCTCGATATATTTCTTGAAGCCGCCCAGCATGGTAATGAGGGACTGGGCGTGATAGGAGCCCTTCCACTCCTCGAAGGCCCGCTTGTGGCATTCGGCGCAACCCTCTGGCCCGACGAAGAGTTGATCGAGCTCGGCGAGGTCCCTGACCAGGGGCTCTGCGGCCCTTGGGACTCCCTTCCCGCCGGGGAGGGCCAGCCAACTTGCGGCAATAGCCAGGATGATCACCATCCCATGGGTGAACCGCTTGGACTTCCAGAGCATCTGTTACCTCCTTTTTCCATGCGCGTCGCTGCCATTGGTTCCTACTGCCATTTCCACGAATCCCTTGCAGGGCCTTGGGCTATCCATCTCCTTTTTGTGATGAGCTCTCTCGGAAACTCTAAGGGGTTGTCAAAACCGCTGGTCCGAGCAACCCCCCATCCGTTTTCACCTCCAGCCGGGAACCAACTTTTAGCCCTTGCCCGCTCCTGAAACCCCCTGAGTGTCTAATTAGTATGGCCGGATGCCGCAAGGCCCATAGCTACTCTCCAGATGCGCGGGTGGACAAAAGGGTAACAGTTCTGTGCATAGCAAAAAGACACAACAGGGTTAACCCGAATATTTACTGTTAATACGAACAAGGGACAAAAAAGTTCGACGGATTCCCAAAAATTTTCTACCTGTGCATGTGGCCCCAAAGAGCCGGAAATTGCTGGTCTGACAGATGGGCAAAGGGCAGGCCGGGGGCGTCTTCGGGCCGCAATCTCTGGGGGGGTGCCGTCTGCCAACATCCCACATGCACAGGTGGAATTCTTTCGCTGGGAGATCGCGACCGCGGTGGCAGGATCGATCCTTGGGATCCACCCGTTCATTCAACCCGACGTGGAAGCGAGCAAAGTCGCCACGCGGAAGCTGACGGCGGAATTGGAGAGGACGGGGTCGCTCCCGCCGGAAAGACCGATCTTGGAAACGGGTGGGATCCAGCTCTTCACCGACGAGAAAAACGCCGCGTCGCTGGACCAGGCGGCGGGCCGCGACCGATCCCTCGTCGGCTATCTCCGGGCGCACGTGAGCTGGCTCGCCCCGGGGGACTACTTCGCCATTCTGGCCTATCTCGCGATGAACGAGCCGCATCAGGAGCCCCTGCAGTCGATCCGGCACACCGTTCGGGACGAAAAGCGGGTCGCCACCCGTCTCGGCTTTGGCCCACGCTTTTTACACTCGACCGGGCAGGCCTACAAAGGGGGACCGAACACCGGGGTCTTTCTGCAGATCACCTGCGACGACGCGGCCGATCTGCCGGTGCCCGGACAGCGATATACCTTTGGCATGGTGAAGGCCGCGCAGGCACGCGGCGACTTTCAGGTATTGGCGGAACGGAATCGGCGAGCGCTGCGGGTGCATCTGAGCGCGGACG
>JACQUA010000086.1 GCA_016210565.1 Chloroflexota bacterium | reverse complement strand
GTTGTAGTATTATATAACATACAGATTTACGAAAGTCAAGACCCTTTGACCATAATTATTGGGAAAATTTCTTCAGCCCTCAGGGCTCAGGCGCAAACTGAATGGGATTTTCATGCTCCCCGTCCACTGTCTGAGTTGCAGGCAGGGGCGGAAGTGGCGGGCATGGGGGCCGGGGGCACGCCGCCGCGTGCCGCTACCGGCTACTCGCTACTTCGCGGGCGCGTCGCGACACGCCCCTACTTGTATTCTTTCGCTTTGTACACCTTGCACAGGCCGGTGCGGAGGGGCCAGCCGCCGCTGATCTGGTTGCAGTGGTCCGGGTCGTCGTCGGTGCAGACGTTGATGTTGGACTCCCACAGGCCATGGAGCCACGGCTCCTCGCCCGGCTGCTCCGGGTGCCACCAGCCATGCTCGGCGTGCACCACCCTGGGGTCGATGCTGCTCATGAACTCGCACTTCTGCCGGCAGCGGCCGCGGGGGGTCTCGATCCAGACCCAGTCGCCCTCGCTGATGCCCAGGTCGGCAGCCGTTTTCGGGTTCATCTGCATGATGGCCCACGGCCGCTTCTTGCGGTGGCTGTCTACCTGGCGGTGCTCGGAATGGTAGTAGGGGTTGATCCGTCCGCCGGTGATGAGAATCAAGGGGTACTCCTTCGCCACCTCGGGCGCAGCCACGGGTCCTTCCGGCGGCTCCTGGTACCTGGGAAGCGGGTCGTAGCCCAGCTTGTCAAGGACGTTAGAGTACAGCTCGACCTTCCCGGAAATGGTGCCGAAGCCGGTCTTTTCGAATTTACGTGGTTCCGGCGGCGGCGAGTCCCAGCCGCCCTTTTCCTGGATGAACTCCTTCAGGGTGTACCCCAGGGGCTTCAGGCGGTAGTCGTAGACTTCTTCGAGGGTCTTCCAGGGCCAGAATTTTTCTTGTCCCATCCTGACGGCCAGACCGCGCCAGAAATCGAAGTCCGAATAGTGCTCGTACTGCCCCGGGACGATGTTGGGCAGCGGCGCTTCGTAGGCCGAGATGAATTTGGCCAGCCCGAAGCCGTCCCAGATGTTGGGGCGCTCCAGGTAGGTGGCCGCCGGGAGGACGTAGTCGGCTATCTGGGCCGAGGGCGTCATGAAATACTCCAGCACGGCGTAAAGGTCCAGGCTCTTGAGGGCCTTGTAGACCAGCTTGGTGTTGGGCTGCGTTACCAGGGGATTGCTGGAGGTGGTGAGACAGGCCTTCACCGGGTAGGGCTTACCGGTGATCATCGCCCGGTAGACGCTGGGGCCATGGGCGTAGCAGCCATGAATCTGTCCGGCGCACATCTGCCCCCAGACCTTCTTCACCGCGGGTTCGACCAGCTCGAAACCGGGGATGGCCAGGAACTTGAAACGGTCCGCGCCGATCTGCTTGCGCCTCTGTTCGTGGCTCATCAATTCGAGGCCCTCAAGCTGCATGTGGGGTATTTGCCTGGGATGGGGTCCCTGGAGCACCTCGCCGCCGATGACGTCGATATTGCCGGTAATCGCCGTCAGGGCGAGCCGGGCATGGATCGCTTCCATGCAGTTCGGAAGATGCTCAATGCCCATCCCGTGGATGGCAGCAGCCGGTTTGATGGTGGCATACATCCGGGCCGCCTCTTTGATCTTCTCCACCGGCACCCAGGTTATCTGCGACACCTTTTCCAGGGGATACTGGCTGGCGCGCTCGGCCAGGTCTTTGAAACCGTGGCACCATTTCTCCACGAACTCTTTGTCGTACAGCTTCTCCTGGATGATATAGTTGATCATCCCCAGGATAAGGGCGGCGTCGGTGCCGGGCCTGGGCTGGAGCCAGACGTCGGCCCTCATGGCAGAGACTATTCCCCGGGGGTCGCTAACGATAAGCTTAGCCCCGTTCTGCACGGCGTTGAGCGCGGCCTGCCAGACGGCAGGATATTCCATGGGAATGCCGCCCCCCAGAACAAGGATGCACCTGGTCCTGGAGGTAATCAGGGGATAGACATACCAGCCGAACACGGCGTTGCTGAGCATGTAGCGCGGGCCGTGGCAGATGGTCCCCTGGCCGATGTAGTTGGGGCTGCCCAGGATGTTCATGAAGCGCAGGCGGAACTCGTCATGGGTGCGGCCGGTGCCGGAGGTGTTGACCACGGTCTCTGGGCCGTATCTGGCGATGAGTTCCTTTAGCTTGCCCGCGATCTCGTCCAGGGCCTGGTCCCAGGAGATACGCTGCCATTTGTTTTCGCCCCGCTCGCCGGCCCGTTTCAACGGGAAGTGGAGCCGGTCGGGCTGGTAGAAATACTCTGCGGCGGCGCGGGCGCGCATGCAGGAACGGACCACCGGCACGAACAGCTTGGCGTGGGGGTGGTTGACGTTGGCGTCTACTTCTATCAGACGCCCGTCCTTGATTTTCGCCGTTACCGCGCAGTGGCCATGACACCACATGCAGGCGGTATTCTTTTCAATTATTTCGGACAAGGGGCCTCCTGAGGGATTCAAGATTCCCCACCCCTTTCCTCTCCCTCGATGGGAGAGGATTAAGGTGAGGGTGAACATAGATTACGCGGGTAACAATCAGATCGTGCAAAAAATGGAAAGAAAAAGATGGAACCACGAATAAACACTAATGAACACGAAGTAATCTGCAAAGGGCCGGGACGGGAGATCGTTACCAATTCGGTAAACCCATACTGGAACAGGAAAGGCTATTCGTGTCTATTCGTGGTTTGGATTACTAACGCTTATTGGTTCCGGCTTGTCCGGGTTAGAGATTACAGATTGCAGATTCCCACCCCCTACTCGCTACTGACTACTCGCTACTCACTACTCACTACTCCCTACTCACGCTATTACCTGCCCCCCGTCGCAGTAAATTACCTGCCCGGTCATGTTGTTGGATGCGTCCGACGCCAGGTAGACGGCCAGGAGGCCGATGTCCCGGGGCTCAGTCAGCCGCCGCAGCGGGATCATGCGCATGGTGGGTTCCTTCAGCTTTTCATTATCAATGTACATCTTGCCCAGGTCGGTATAGGCCAGGCCGGAGCCGATGGCGTTGACATTGATATTATACCTCGCCCACTCCAGCGCCAGGCTCTTGGTGAACATGTTCAGGGCGGCCTTGGCGCTGCCGTAGGCGATATGAAAGATCATGGCCTTGGTGGACTGGTTGGAGGTGATGTTGATGACCTTGCCCTTTCGCTGCTTTATCAGGTGGGGGCCGACGGCCCTCGTGACCAGGAAGGTCGTCACCAGGTTGGCATCGATCTGCTCCTGGAATTCCGCCCGCGTCAGAATAGTATCGAAGTTCGGCACCATGTCCGAATACACGGTCTTCTGTCCCAGGGGAAGCAGGGGTTTGGGAGAGCTCCTCCCCGCGTTATTGACCAGGATGTCTATCTTCCCGAACTCGGCCACCGCTTTCTCGACCATTCCGGCGACCTGGTCTTCGTTCAGCAGATCGGTAACCACCGGCAGACTCTTCCGGCCCAACTGGCGGACTTCCTGTGAGGTCTTCTCAATCTCGCCGGCGGTCCGGGAGACAGTCACGACATCCGCGCCGGCTTCGGCCAGGGCGAGAGCGATGCCCTTGCCGAGACCCCGTCCCGAGCCGGTGACAATGGCCACGCGTCCTTCCAGGTTAAATTCTTTTAGCATCTTATCTTCCTTTCTGATTGCTTGCTGCGAAAATGGACCGGTACCACAGGCCTCCGCGCCTGTGAGCGCCTGGCAACTGGCCAGTGGCCCGTAAATAGCGGCAACGCCTGCGAAAAGGACTCGATGATGGTTTGAAAACCCGCGTTGTTAGAAAACAGGCTCACAGGCACGGCGGCCTGTGGTACCGTTGCCGGTCAGCTCGCCCGCGCCCTGCCCGCCGGATACGAAAAATGGGTCAATCACCGTTTCGAAATGGCTCGTCTCAGCCAGAAATAGGGCAATAGCAAAAAGAAGGAGAGCGTCTGCCAGCAGAACACCATCTTCAGGCCCTTTAACACTTCGTCGGAGGTGAAGATCATGTCCATCCGCATGGTGTCCAGCGCCTTGCCGTCAACCACGAGCTTATCCCCCTTGCGCTTGACGGAGTAGAAGACCGCGGCGATATCGCCCTCTTCGGTGTATACTTTCATGCCCTCTTTCATAGCTTACCCCATGCGCGGATAGCCGCTGCGTTCTGTCATTCTGAGCGAAGTGAAGAACCTTTTCTGGCCCGTCTGTGACTGCGCCAAGACAGGTAGTGATGGCCAAAGACCCTTCGCTTCGCTCAGGGTGACAACACCACCGCGATTCGCTTCGCTCAGGGTGACAACCTTCATTTCGCGATTACTTTCTTGAAATCAATACCCAGGTCTTCCATCACCACCTGCACGGCGGCCCGGCCCCCGCCGGTGACCCCCGCCCCGGGATGGGTGCTCCCGCCGCACATGTAGAGCTTCTTCACCGGCGTCCGGTAGCTGCCCCAGCCGGCCAGCGGCCGGTTGCTGAAATACTGAGTGATGAAGGCCCCGATGTGCATGATGTCGCCGCCGACCATGGCGGGATTGATCCGCTCCAGGTCGAGGGGACTCATGATCCACCGGCCCAGGATGTTCTCCGGCCCCATGTTGGTGGTGTACTTGCGCACCTCCTCCAGGATGCCGTCGGCCACCTCCTGTCTCCTGGCGTCCCACATTTTGGCCCCGCCGCCCTTCAGGTCGTAAGGCTCATAATGGTAGAGGTAAAGGGTATGCTTGCCGGCGGGCGCCCGGGAGGGATCGCAAAGGGTGGGGACCCCCAGCAGCGGGATTTTGACGCTGGGGATGCCGTAGGCGTATTCGTCGAAGGTCCGGAGGAAGTCCTCGGTAAACGGCGTGATCTCGACGAAGAAGGTCTTGTCCACGTCCGGCCCGGCTTTATACTTCGGAGCTTCGTTGAGGGCCACCGCCTGGTTCAGGGCGGCGAAGGTACTCTGCCGGATGCGTTTCACCTTCGTCGGGAAGCCGCCCGGCAACTGGTCGGATTTCAACATGTCCAGGAAGAGCTGTTTCACATTGAGGTTCGATATCACAGCCTTCCGGGCGACGATCTCCTCACCCGACTCCAGAATCACTCCCCTGGCTTCACCGTTATCGACTTTGATGGCCTTTATGGGGCTGGCGACCATGACCGTGCCGCCTTTGTCCTTGAGGCAGGCCGCCAGGGCGTCGGACAGAGCGCCCGAGCCGCCCACGGGTACGGCCACGCCCCACCGGTGGAAATGGGGGAACCCGAACATGTAAGCGCCCGTTCCCTCCTCCCGTGGGCCGATCATCACCTCCGAGGCGAACCGGGCCAGGGCGATCCTCATTTGCTCGCTTTCAAACCATTCCTTGGCCAGGTCCCAGGTGCTGGAAAGAATCGTCCGCAGGTACTCCCTTCCTTCCTCGCTGGTGTCCATGAAGGAGACCAGGCGGCCGAAAGGGGGCACCGGTGAGAAGGTGGCCACGTTTCCCGCCTTCAGAATCTGCGCCGCGGCCTCGCAGAAATGGGGGTACATTTCGGCGTCCCGTTTGGAGAACTGTTCGATGCTCTTGCAGGTCTTGCCGATGTCCCGGTGGATGACCAGGGCCCGGTTATCCGGGAAGATGATGGCGCAGGCCGGGTCCGGGAAGATGTATTTCAGGCCGTATTTGGAAAGAAGCCCCAGCTCATCCCGGTGGATCAGGGGGTTGGCCTGGATGGTCATCTGTATCAGGGAAGCGGGGTCGTGCTTGAACCCCGGCAGTGTCAATTCCCTGGTGATGGCCCCGCCGCCGACCTTGTCCTGCCGCTCCACCACACAGACGCTCAATCCGGCTTTGGCCAGATAGGCGCCGACAATCAGGCCGTTGTGCCCCGCGCCGGCGATGACTATGTCATATTCTCTGGTTGCCATGGGTTGCCCTCCTGATTATCACCAGAAATCTAAAAGAATGGCGAATTACTCAGAAAATGTCACCCTGAGCGAAGTCGAAGGGTCTTTGGCTCCCAGCCTGAAAGATTCTTCGACTCCGACTCGCTTGCGCTCGTCTTCGCTCAGAATGACATTTTCATCATTAAACGCTAAATCTGCCTGCCGATGTAAGCGCCCTCGAAAACCGCGGCCCGTATGTTTCTGGGCTTGACACAATCGCCTATGGAATGAATCTCCGTCGCCTGGCCCTTCAGGGCTTCGTGAAGCGTCCGGTTCGGGGTATAGCCCCTGGCCAGCACCACTGTATCGACCTCGATCGGGTGCTTCTGCCACTGCCGGTCCATGGCGATGACGCCTTTGTCCGTGATCTCGATGACATCCATATTGGTGAGGACCTTGATTCCCAGTTTGGGCCAGACCACCTGCATGAAATGGGCCCGGTTGGTAGGGTTCATGTCCGCGGCAATGACGTTCGACCGGGCGATGATGGTCACGCTTTTCGCCAGGCCCTTTTCCACGATGAAGTCGGCGGTTTCCGGTCCGGTCTGGCCCCGGCCGCCGACCACGATAACCCTGTTGCCTACCCTGGCGTTTCCCTTCAAAACGTCCTCGGCCAGGACCACGTGGGGTTTGTTCACTCCGGGGATGTCCGGAATCAGCGGTGACGCGCCGGCGGCGATGATAACCACGTCCGGTTTAAGTTCCTTTACCGCTTCCGGAGTTGCCTCGGTATTCAGCTTGAAGGTGACGCCGCCGGCCCGGCACTGGCGTTCCTGCCACTCGACGAAGGGCTTCAGTTCTTCTTTGCCGATAGGCAGGGAGGCGGTGAGCATCGTCCCTCCCAGCACCGCTTCTTTTTCCAGCAGGGTCACTTTGTGTCCCCTGCGGGCGGCCACACGGGCCGCCTCCATGCCCGCCGGCCCACCGCCGACCACCACGACCTTCCTGGGATCAGCTACTTTCCCGGTTATGGCGAATTCCCTTTCGTATCCCAGCTCGGGATTGATGCTGCACGCCAGTTGGTATTTCTTGGCGACGCCGCTTTCGTAGCAGTAGTTGCACCTGATGCACGGGCGGATGTCTTCGAGCCGGTTTTCCAGTATCTTCCTGGGGAAATCATGGTCGCACAGATTGGCCCGCCCGATGACCACGCCGTCGGCGTCCCCGATCTTCAAAGCCTCTTCCCAGACATAGGGGTCGTTCTGGGCCATGGTGCGGGCGAAGACCCGGATGTTCAGGGCGTCTTTGAAAGTCCTGGTGTAGTCGAATTCCCCTCTCTTCTGTCTCTGGCAGGTGCCCCTGCCCTGCTCGTAGTGCAGGGTTTCGTAGGTGCCGGGGAGAAAATGGATATAGACAATTCCCTCTCTCTGCAACCTCCTGGCAAGCCCCACCGCCTCTTCCATCTTGATGCCGTCCGCCAGAAGTTCGTCGCACACGGTGGTATAGCCCACCGGGAAATTGGGGCCGCATTTTCTCTTGATTCCCTGGATGATTTCCCGGGCCAGGGTCGCCCTTCGCTCGGGGGACCCGCCGTATTTGTCCGTCCTCTTGTTGGTGTGGGGGGAAGTGAACTGCTGCAGGAGATAAGAAGTGGCGCCGTGAAGCTCCACGCCATCGTATCCGGCCTCCATGGCTTTGTAGGCGGCGTTGATGAAACATTCCCGCGCCTCTTCTATCTCGGCTATGGTCATCGCCCGGGGCTGCTCGAACTCGGTGACGCCCCAGGAGGGAACGTCGGAGGGGGCGATGGGGTCCGTCCCGAACATGCCCACGTGATGAAGCTGGACGAATATCAGGGCGCCGGCGGCGTGGACGGCCTCGACCAGCCGGTGAAGGCCGGGCAGGTATCTATCTTCGTCAATCCGTATTTCCGGCTCTTTCCAGACGTGCCGCCCGTCCACCGCCGTCGATTCCTGGATGATCATGGCGATCCCGCTCTTGGCCCGGGCCGTATAGTAGTCAATCAACTGCTGGGTGACCTCGCCGTTTACCGAGGCATAACGGGTCCACATCGGCGACATGATCATCCGGTTTTTGAACTCCAGGGGTCCCACTCTGACCGGCTCGTATACAAGTTTGAGTTGCTTTTCCATTATTCCTTTCCTTCCGTGCCACCCGGTACCGCAGGCGTCCCTGCCTGCGAGTGACAGATTACCACCCGGTGCCGCAGGCGTCGCTGCCTGCGAGGGACGGATTACCACCCGGTGCCGCAGGCGTCGCTGCCTGCGAGGGACGGATTACCACCCGGTACCGCAGGCGTCCCTGCCTGCGAGGGATGGGAAAAGGGCAATCGCTGATTACAGCGTGCCCCTACGGATTGGCCGATAGCCGACTGCCGAGGGACGAACGGCGGGCGCGTCGCGACGCGCCCCTACGGGTATTGTTTGACCTTGTAAACCTTGCACAGGCCGGCGCGCAGGCTCCAGCCGCCCCCCGCGGGGTGGCAGTGCTCCAGGGCGTCATCGGTGCAGACGTTGATATTGGATTCCCAGACGCCGTGCAGCCAGGGCTCTTCGCCGGGCAACTCCGGGAACCACCAGCCGTGTTCGGTATGGACCACCCGGGGATCGATGCCCTTGAACAGGACGCATTTCTGCTTGACGCGGCCCCGCGGCGTTTCTATCCATACCCAGTCGCCGTCCTTGATCTTCAGCCTGGCGGCGGTGTCCGGGTTTATCTGGACCAGCGGGTCGGGATGCTGGCGGCGCAGGGAAGGAATCTGCCGGTGCTCCGAATGGTACATGGGCAGGAAGCGCCCGCCGGTGATGAGGATCAGGGGATAGTCCCGGGCCATTTCCGGATCGCTGACCGGGCTTTCCACCGGCTCCTCGAAGTGAGGCAGCGGATCGTACCCCAGCTTCTCGAGGATGGTTGAATATAACTCCACCTTGCCCGTGGGAGTGGCGAACCCGGTCGTCTCGTACTTCTTCTCCTTCGTGGGCGGCGCGTCGTAGCCGTTCTTGTGTGTGATAAAGCTTTTGAGGGTATAGCCCATCGGGGCCAGGCGGTAGTCGTAGGCCTCTTCCAGGGTCTGCCAGGGCCAGTATTTCTCCTGGCCCAGCCGGATGGCCAGCCCGCGGAAGAAGTCGTAATCCGTCCGGCGGTCGTATTGCCCTTCGACCACAGCGGGCAGGGCCGCTTCCCCGGCGTCGACAAAACCGGCCGTGTCTTCGAACTGCCAGAGTCCCGGCCTTTCCAGCCAGGAGGCCGCCGGCAGGACGTAGTCTGCCAGCTCGGCGCAGGGCGTCATCCAGAAGTCCATGACTGCGTAGAAGTCAAGGTTCTTGATGGCTTTGTAGACCAGCTTGGTGTTGGCCTGGGTCACCAGCGGGTTGCTGGAAAGGGTGATCATGGCCTTGACCGGGTACGGCCCGTTACCGTCCAGCATGGCTCGGTAGGCGGTCGGGCCGTGGGCCAGGCAGCAGGTGGCGCGGCCGATAGCCCTGCCATAGACCCTCTTCTGGTTCTCTGCGATGAGGTCGTAGCCCGGAGCGGTCATCAGCCGGAACCGGTCGGCGCCCAGCATCTTTGCCTTTTGCTCCGGGGTGACGATATCGTTCATCTCGATATCGTATATGGAGACGACGCCGGTATGGGCAGGCCGCAGCACATCACCGCCCTTGATATCCAGGTTCCCGGTCAGGGCGGGGAGGATGAAGCGGGCGTGGAGGGCCTCGATGCTGTTATGGATGTGTTCGATGCCCATCATGCTGAAGGTGGTGGCCGGCTTGTTCTGAGCGTAAAGCCGCGCCGCCTCCCTGATTTGCTCCGCGGGTACCCAGGTTATCTTCGAGACCCGCTCGGGGGTGAAGTCCCGGGCGCGTTCCCTGAGCTTGTCGAAGCCGTGACACCACTTTGCCACAAAATTGCCATCGTAAAGCTCTTCTTCTATGATGACGTTTACCATCGCCATCAGCAGCGCGGCGTCCGTGCCCGGCCTGGGTTGAAGCCACAGATCGGCGCGCTCGGCGGTTTCCGTCCGGCGAGGGTCGATGACGATGAGCTTCGCCCCCTGGTTGACGCAGGCGAGCATGTTGAACCAGAGCCGGTTTTCGCCGTGGGGCGGGTTCCCGCCGATGACCAGGATGGCTTTGGTCACCCCCGGGCGGACGCCCGTATGGTTGGCCGGCCAGCCGACGACGATGGAAGAGACCATGTTGGTCGAACCGAAGCAGATAGTCCCCTGGCCGATGACATTCTGGCTGCCCAGGATATTGAAGAACCGGGTGCGGTATTCATCGTGGGTCCGGGAGGTCCCGGAGCTGGAAATAATGGCCTCGGGGCCGTATTTATCTTTGATTTCCCGCAGCCTGGCGGCGATCTCGTCCAGGGCCTGGTCCCAGGATATCTTCGTCCAGCGACCCTCGCCCCGTTCCCCGGTGCGCTTCAGCGGATAGCTCAGGCGGTCCGGATGGTAGAACCACTCCCGCGCGTTCCGGGCGCGGGCGCAGGAGCGCACCACCGGCCGGTACGATGCGGCGTGGGGGTGGCTCTCATCTTCCAGCATCTGCACCAGCCGCGGCAATCCCCCTGTTTCCCCCTTTGAAAAAGGGGGATCAAGGGGGATTCTTTCCACATGCACCCCCACGCGGCAGTGATTATGACACCACATGCAAATCGCATGTTTGATTTCGCGGCTAATCGCCATACCTTTTCTCCTGGTGCCGGACCGCTCTCTGCATTTCGAGCCGCGTCTCTCTTTCCTGGATGCTCTTTCGCTTGTCGTAGAGCTTCTTGCCCTTAGCCACGCCCAGCTCGATCTTGGCCTTGCCGTTCTTCAAGTACAGTTTCAGAGGAATCAGCGTGAGGCCCTTCTGTGTCATCTGCCCGATCAGAGAGTTTATCTGGTCTTTGTGGAGAAGGAGCTTCCGGGGCCGGGTTGGCTCGTGGTTATACAGGCTGCCGGGGTCGTACCTGGCGATGTGGGAGTTGAACAGCCACACCTCTCCCTTTTCGGGATGGGCATAGGCATCGCGAATATTAACGGCGCCTTCCCGGATGGACTTTATCTCGGTCCCGGTCAGCGCCAGGCCAGCTTCGAGGGTTTCCAGGATGGTGTAATCGTGATAGGCTTTGCGGTTCAGAGAGACGACTTTTTCGGCCATTCTATTTATGTTAGCACAAATTGGGTTGGTGTTTCAAAATACAGGGGGTTCGCGGTTTTCTTGATCGCCAGGAAAATGCACATGGCAGTAACAAACCGTGGGAACGGACCCGCCAGTTCACCCCGCGCGCGCACATGCCGCTCCGGGCGCAGCACAGCGGGTAGCCTGAGGGCAGGCCATGCCATGCTGCTACGGATTGCACCGAGCTAATTGAATTCCCACCTCCATCGTGCCATAGTCCTTCATCCGTCCAGTCAGCGTTTGTATTCTGACATTTCATAGCTAATTTCTGCGATGAAGGCATTTGACTTGCGGACACCGCACGGATTATAATTGCGTCCGTTGTGTTTTTTGCCAGCGCCGTAGCCAAACCGCCCTGTCGTCTTGTCACAGATTTGCCCTTCCACACCGACGGCGGCGGTTTAAGTCTTGTTGCAGCATTCCCGATGAGCCTGCCGGAAGCCTGCGTAGGGTGGGTTAAGCGCAGAGGGGTTGGCGGGATACGGGGAGGCTGCGCGAACCCACCAGAGGGCAGTAAGAGCAGTAATAGAAGAGCAAGGCCACTGGACGGGAATCAGGGAACGTGGTGGGTTAGCGCAACCACTGAC
>JACQUA010000091.1 GCA_016210565.1 Chloroflexota bacterium | reverse complement strand
GAACGATGAAAATGTCATTCTGAGCGAAGCGAGCGCAGCGCGCGTAGTCGAAGAATCCTTCGCTCCGCTCAGGACAAGTTCTTTCGAGGTGGGGCGCCCGACGAAAGACCCTTCGACTGCGCTCAGGGTGACATTTTCAGAGCAAATTCCAATGATAAGAAGTCTCAAAACGCCAAAAACCGGCTGGCGGCCTGCTTTGGGATTTGCGCATTGGGGTTCTTGCATTATTTGGAACTTGGTATTTGGGATTTGGAACTTTGACGGTTTGGTGGGTTCGCGCAGCCCCTTCCCCCGACCCCACGCCGCTGCGCTTAACCCACCCTACCTTCTGATTGGAGACAGACATGCAGCAAATATGTGACCTGTTTGCCCGGGTAATAGACTACCCGGCGGCTTCCCTGCGGGAAGCCGCCGGCCAGTGCGCCGCCCTCCTGCAAGGCGTCTCGCCGGACGCCGCCGCCTCCATGCGGTCCTTCCAAACCTTTGTGGAAAGCCAGCCCCTGGAGACCCTGGAGGAACTGTACACCCAGACCTTCGATGTCAGCGCCGCCGCCGCGCTGTATACCGGTTATCACCTCTTCGGCGATTCCCCGAAACGGAGCCAGTTCATGGCGAGGCTCCAGGAGAACTACGAGCTGGCGGGCCTGTCGGGCGGCGGCGAGCTGCCCGACCATGCCGGCATGATCCTGCGTTTCCTGCCGGCGGCCACGGCCGCGGAATTCGTCACCCCGCTGCTCCGGGAATGCCTTCTGCCCGTGCTGGAAAGAATCGAAAGCGCCTTGCGCAAAGACAAGAATCCCTACGGATCCGCCATCCATTCCCTCCGGGTGTTCCTCGAACACTTTTCCCGAAACCTGCTGAAAACAGGAGGCCTGCAACATGCTTGATCTCATACTTTTCGCCGTCTTTCCCTACGTGGCCATCGTGGTGGCGGTCGTCGGCCTGCTGTGGCGCTACCGGACCAACCAGTTCTCTTTCTCCAGCGTCTCCTCTCAGTTCCTGGAGAACCGCCAGCTCTTCTGGGGTTCGGTCCCCTGGCACTACGGCATCATTCTCATCCTGATCGGCCATCTCATCGGTGTCTTCTTTCCTTCGGGGGTCAAGGCTTTCAACAGCGTCCCCGTCCGGCTGTACATCCTCGAAGGCACCGCCCTGGCCCTCGGCCTTCTCCTCACCTGGGGTCTCGTGGCATTGATCTGGCGGCGCATCAACAACCCGAGGATCCGCATCACCACTTCCCGAATGGACGTCGTGCTCCTGGCCCTGCTTCTGCTCCAGGTGGTGACGGGTGTGACCATCGCCATCACCACCCGCTGGGGCACCGCCTGGTTTGTTCAGACAGCCACGCCCTACCTGTGGTCCCTGGCGAAGTTATCGCCCAACCTTGACCTCATCGCCCCCCTCTCTCTTATAGTCAAAATCCACGCGGTCAACGCCACGGTGCTTATCGCACTCTGGCCCTTCACCCGCCTGGTGCATATTGTCTCGATACCGGTCGCCTACCTGTGGCGCCCCTACCAGGTGGCGATCTGGTACTACAGGAGGATACAGCAGTGATCGCCGCCCAACCGCAGGCCATCCCGAAGTCCGCCGTCGCCATCAAGGGATCGCCCTCACGCTGCCTTTTCAGCTCCACCGCCGGCTTCTTCGTCGGGTTTGCCGCGGTCGCCCTTTTTGGCCCCACCGCCAACCGGTTCAGAGAGCTCATGGAGCTCACCCCCGTGATGACCGGATTCCTGGTAGCCATCCCCTCTCTTTCCGGTTCACTGCTGCGCGTCCCTTTCGGCGCCTGGGTGGACAGCACCGGAGGGCGGAAGCCCTTCCTCATCCTCCTGTTCCTCGCCCTGGCGGGGATGCTGTCCCTCACCGGCTTCATCTTCCTGCTGTATCCCGCCGGGCTGAGCGCGGCCCACTATCCCCTGTTGCTGCTACTGGGCGCCCTCTGCGGCTGCGGCATCGCCACCTTTTCCGTGGGCATCAGCCAGGTCTCCTACTGGTTCCCGCAGAAAAAGCAGGGCGCCGCCCTGGGGACCTACGCCGGCGTGGGCAACATCGCCCCGGGCCTGTTCTCTCTGCTCGTCCCCCTGAGCCTGGCAAGCTGGGGGCTCCTGGCTTCCTACCTGGCCTGGCTGTTCTTCCTGGCCGCGGGCATCGCCATCTATCTGGCCACCGGCCGGAACGCTTGCTACTTCCAACTGGTGCAGAACCGCGTTGACCCCAAAGCTGCCCGCATCCAGGCCTGCGAGTTCGGCCAGGAACTCTTCCCTAAGGGTAACGCCCGGCAGGGACTGGCGGCGGCGGCGCGTATCTGGAAGACCTGGGTACTGGTCTTTATCTACTTCACGACTTTCGGGGGCTTCATCGCCCTCACCGCTTGGTTGCCTACTTACTGGATATCCCTCTACGGGCAGACGCTGACCATGGCCGGGGTCCTTACCGCGGTCTTCTCTCTGCTGGCGTCCGTTATCCGGGTCCCCGGTGGCTCGCTCTCCGACCGGCTAGGCGGGGAAAAGACGGCCCTGCTGGCCCTGGGGACGCTGCTGGCTGGAGCGGCGGTGATGACCTTTTCCCGCTCCTTCGCCATGTCCGTCGCGGGGGAGGTGCTGATGGGCGCGGGGATGGGCGTGGGTAACGCCGCCATCTTCAAGCTGGTACCGCAGTATGTCAAGGAGGCAGTGGGCGGGGCTTCGGGGTGGGTGGGGGGACTGGGGGCCTTCGGCGGCTTCGCCATCCCGCCGCTCATGGGCCTCTTCGTCCGCAACCAGGGACTCCCGGGCTACTCCACCGGCTTCGCCATCTTCATCGGCCTGACCGTCGCTTCCCTCTTCTTGGCCAACCTGCTCCGCCGGACGGGAAAGCTGGAAAAATGACAAAGCAACGGGAATTCAGAATCCAGAATACAGAATCCAGTAGTAGCCATGGCGATGTCCTCCTGAATTCTGGATTCTGAATTCTGGATTCTTATTGGTCATCTCCCCCCGACATGAACCAGAAACTACACCTGAACCCGGCCCTGCTGGAGACCATCGCCGACGCCAGCTCGTCGGCGGAAACCAAGTGCCGGCTGAACTTCGGCCAGGGCCTGGCCCTGGGCGTGATCGCCGCGGCCTACCTGGCCCTGGCCACCACCCTGGCCTTCGCCGTGAGCGCCAGCATCACGTCGCCCAGCGTCCAGAAACTGGTCATGGGCGCGGTCTTCCCGGTGGGCCTCATTGCCATCGTCATGGCCGTCGCCGAGCTGTCCACCGGCAACTACCTCACCACCCCCCTGGGCGCCATGACCTCCTGCGTGCGCTGGCGGCACGTCCTGTCCAACTGGGCGGTGAGCTACGCCGGCAACTTCCTGGGCTCTTTCCTTCTGGCGGCCATCATCATCAAGGGCGCCAACGTCTTTACCGGCGCCGGGTGGGGCCAGGAATGGGTCAACATGGTCTCGAAGGTAGCGACCACCAAGGCGAGTCTATCGGCCATGGAGGCTTTCTGGAGGGGCTTCCTGTGCATCTGGCTGGTTGACCTGGCCGTGTGGCAGGCCTACCGCGTCAAGGAGCCGGCGGCCAAATTCCTCCTGATATGGTTCCCCACCTTCGCCTTCTTCGCCCTGGGACTGGAACATAGCGTGGTCAACATGTTCCTCTTCCCGGCGGCGATCTTTGCCGGCGCCAGCATAACCTGGACGCAGTTCCTGGTGAACAACCTGGTGCCGGTAGTCCTGGGCAACGTGGTCGGGGGGATGTTTGTGGTGGGCATGCTCTACTGGTTTTCCGGAGGGCTTCCGGTGCTGCAACCTTCCACCGCCGGTGGCGGCAACCCGTCCGGCCGCACCGCCGGCGCGGGCAGTTATGCCCTCTTAGGCGTCAATGCCCTGAAGGGGCTGGCCCTGGCGGCCGTCTTCCTGGGACTGTTCCCGGCCGCCGCCGCGGCCCTGGCCCTTCTGCTGCCGCAGAGCGCCGGCATCCTTATACCCATCGCGGTGGCGGCCTATCTCAGCGTCATCGCTTTTGCCGTGTCCGCCTCCCGCGGCGGCGAACAACCCCACCCCGCGGGCCAGCAGCCCCCGGAAGAGGACGCCACGCCGGTAGAAGCAGCTTAGCGGAAGTTGGCGCGTCTCACGGGGCACGGCTGCCTGCGGGCCGGGACCCAAACCGCCGGGGCAACAAACTGTTTGAGACCAGCCAGGCATTGCACCTCGCGACCCCCCGGCCACTACGGCGACAGAGGAGGTGCTATAATGGACTCATGAGTATGCTGGACCAGGCGGGGAAAAGCGCCACCACTGAGAAGAAGGACCCCCGGCTGCTGGCGGCAGTCTTCCTTCTCGTTGCCGCGGTCTTCGCCGCCGATAGCGTGCTCCCGCTGGGAGTCGCCGGCGGGGTGCCCTACGTAGTGCCGGTGGCGCTGACACTGTGGTTCTCCCGGCCGCTCTACACCCTGCTCACGGCCGGCATTTGCGCCGTCCTGGTTATCCTTGACCCCCTTATCAAACCGGCAAGCCCCGTTCCGATGTACTTCGTGTTCATTAACCGGGGCTATGCACTTCTGGCCATCGGCATGATTGTGGGCATAGGCCACCTCCGTCACAGGCTCGCAAAGCAGAACCGCCGCCTGGCAGCCCAGGCCGCCGCTCTGCAAGCGCTGCACGACTCCGGCGCCGCAATCTCTTCTCTGCTCAACATCAACATCGTCCGGGAACAAGCCGTGCGCCGCACCCGCCAGCTCTTCAACGCTGGAGTGGCCGGACTGGCGCTGCTCGACGAGAAAGCGAACCACGTGCGCTGGGAACTCCTGGCGGCCGACGGGTTCCGGCGGTTCGACACGGAGCTTGGGCAATGCCTCGGGGGGAAGGCCATCCGCACCGGTGAGCCTGTGCGTATTGATGATGCCACGTCAGATCCCGAAGGCTCGCGACTGGTCCGAGCGCTACAGCTCACGCCACCGCTGCGCGCCGCGCTGGCCGTTCCTCTCAAGGTCGCCGCCAGGCCGATTGGCGCCCTGATGGTAGGTTACTATGCGACGCAGGTTTTCGACCTCCAGGATACCCACCTCCTCACCAGCCTTGCCAACCAGGTGGCCATTGCCATCAACAACGCCCAGCTTTACGAGCGGCTGGGCGCCCTATCCGCCCTCGAAGAACGGGAACTCCTGTCGCGGGAACTGCATGACGACCTGTCGCAGTCCCTCAGCGGCATCGGGGCGCTGGCCTCGGCCGCTTCCGAGTTGGCGGCCCAGGGCAGGGCCGAGGATGCCCGGCAGGAGTTGGACCGGCTGCGCGACCTGGCCGGGGAGGTTTTCCTGGACCTCCGACAATTCATCACGGGGCTGCGGGTGCGGCCCTGGGGACAGCACCAGTTCCTCGGAGCGCTCCAAGATTTTGCCCGTCATTTCGCCGGAGAGGCCGGCCTGGAACTGAAACTCGAGGTACCCGAGTGCGCCGACAAATGCGTCCTTTCACCCCTGGCTGAAGTGCAGGCGATCCGTATCGCCCAGGAAGCGTTGACCAACACGGCGAAGCATGCCCATGCCCGGAACCTGGCCGTTAGGGTGGTTCCGAACGGCGAGTCCATGCGGATCGTGTTTCAGGACGACGGGCAGGGGTTTGACCCCGCCCCGGTTGACACCCAAAGCCACCTGGGACTCCAGATAATGCGGGAGCGGGCAGAGCTTGCCGGCGGTCGTCTGGCCGTCGTCTCGGCGCCGGGCCGCGGGACGTCGGTTACGCTGGAATTGCCTTGCGAAAAGAGGTCATGATGCCAATTAGTGTCCTCATAGTCGATGACCACCCGGTGTTCCGGGACGGGCTGCGCACCCTGCTGAACACCAGCCCTGACCTGCGTGTGGCGGGCGAAGCGCGCAATGGCGAAGAAGGGATAACCCTGGTGCGGGAGCTCAAGCCCGACCTGGTGCTGATGGATATCCGCATGCCCCGCATGGGCGGACTCGAGGCCACCCGCGTTATCAAGCGGGACTACCCAGGCACGCGGATCGTCATCCTTACCGTGTCGGAGGACGAGGAAGACCTGTTCGAAGCGGTGAAGGCGGGGGCGCAGGGCTACATTGTGAAGAACCTGGCCTCTCGAGACGTTCTGGACCTGATCAACCAGGCGGCCCGCGGCGAGGCGGCGTTCACCCCGGCGCTGGCCTCGCGCACCCTCCTGGCCCTGGGCAGCCAGAAGCTGGAAAAGACCGAAAAGCTCACCGCCAGGGAGCAACAGGTGCTCGAGCAGGTAGTGCTGGGCCACCGCAACGCGGTCATTGCCAAAAACCTGGGGCTGACCGAGACCACCGTCCGTTTTCACCTGAGCAATATCCTCTCCAAACTGCACGCCCACACCCGGACGGAAGTCGCCGTCAAGGCGTTGCAGCAACGCCTGGTGCCTCCGCCGCGGGAATCCCACTGAACCTGGCGGCTCAGCCAGTATTCCCCTTATTCCTCTGTCCGGGCTGCCCCCCTCTGACACGCTCATAGACATCCCCACCGTCCGGATGTTCCCTTCAGGTCTGCGAGCGCCTAAAATGAGGATGGCGGCGAACGCGCCGTCAACGTCTTTCACAACCTGAGGAGGACACATGAGACAGGAACACTGCGAACGGGCAGCTCCTCTCCTGGGCAACACTGAGGATATGCCCGCGCTCAAGCGGGGGGCGCTGGTGCTGGGGCTGGCAATGATGGCGGTATTGCTGGCAGCAGCCCTCTTGTACTTCCCTTTCCACGGGTTTATGGTCCGTGAGATGCCGGCTGGCGATCCCGCCGCGGCAATCAGCGTGGAGGGGACGCTGGGGGCCGATTATGTTCTGCAGACAGACTTTGTCTCCGGCCGCTACGCCATCCCCTTCCTGGTCAGCTTCCTGGTCGCCGGGGCTATCCTGTTGTGGGTGCTGCGCTCACCGGGCGAAGTTAACCGGGACTGAAGCGAAAATCCCACGCACCACTCCGTAGAGCGGGCGTCTCGCCCGTGCCCCGCAGGGCGCCCTCCCCGGGCAGAATGCCCGTGCTACGGTTGATGCATGTTCGGACTCAAAGATTCACGGAGTTCTGTATGCAAATCGTTCGGAAGGAAGCGCCCTCAGCAGTGTTATCCGTTGATGTTCTGGCCCGTCCCACCAATGCGGCCATCGGAACCTACCCCAAGGCGAGGGCCTGGGGTTCCCTGTGGTCGATGGTACTCGCGGGCGCCGAGGGCCTGCATCCCTCCTACTTTGCCCTCGTCATGGCCACCGGCATTATCTCCGTGGCGGCCCACCTTCTGGGGATGGCCATGATTGCCAGGACTCTTTTCTGGCTCAATATTGCCGCTTTCCTGACGCTCTGGGCGTTGACCATTCTCCGGGTGACGCGCTTTCCGCGGCGCTTTCTCGCCGACCTCTCCAACCACAGCCTCGGTCCGGGGTTCTTCACTCTGGTCGCCGGCGCCAGTGTGCTGAGCACGCAGTTTGCCCTGATAGCGCAGGACTACCGCGCCGCCATCGCCCTCTGGGCCTTTGCTTCCCTGCTCTGGATGGGACTTATTTACACCATCATGACCGCCCTTATCGTCAAGGAGACGAAGCCTCCCATTGACCAGGGTATCAACGGAGGATGGCTGACGGCCGTGGTAGCCACCCAGTCCATCGCCGCCTCGACCGGGCTCCTGGCCACACATCTTGGGGCATACCAGGAACAGATGTTCTTTCTCGCGCTGGCGGCGTGGCTGTTCGGCGGCATGCTCTACATCTGGATAATTTCCCTGATCTTCTACCGCTACTGCTTCTTCAAATTCTCCCCCCAGGACCTGACTCCCCCCTACTGGATCAATATGGGCGCAGTGGCCATCTCCACCTTGAGCGGGACTATTCTGATCGCCAACGTCCCCAATTTTGCCCTTTTCCAGGATATTTCTCCTTTTCTCAAGGGCTTCACCCTGTTCTTCTGGGCCACCGGGACCTGGTGGATACCCATGCTCATTGTCCTCGGCGTCTGGCGCCATCTCTACAAGAAGCTCCCCATCAGTTACAGCCCTCTTTACTGGGGCGCCGTTTTCCCGTTGGGAATGTACGCCGCAGCCACCTTCCAGCTAGCTGCGGTCAACAAATTGCCGTTCCTGGGGTTTGTGCCGCAACTGTTCTTTTACTTCGCCATCCTGGCCTGGTTGGCCACCTTCGCCGGTCTGGTTGGCGGGCTCTCCCGGAGGCTGGTGGCCTGCTTCCGCGGGGGTTTGTAGCTGCAGGTCTTCAGCCTGCGGGGGCGGGGTGCAGCCACAGGTCTTCAGCGTAGGGTGGGTTAAGCGCAAATGGGGCAGTGCCGGCAGGGTGGTTGCGCGAACCCACCTTTCTTCCCGGTCGGCTTTGAGAGCTTTGTTCTTCTGCCCTTGCCCTGGTGGGTTCGCCCAGCCACCCTGCTTGCTGGCTGCCCAGCAGTGCCTAACCCACCCTACACGGTTCGAATCCCCCTTAATCCCCCTTTTTCAAAGGGGGAGAGGGCTTCCCGTAGCTCTCCCAGAACACGATGTCCTCCACCCTGGGCCGGGGGTTGTGCACCGGCAGGTCCCTGGCCTGTCCTACTCCCAGCACTATCGGCACGTGAAGATTCTCCGGTATCGCTAGAATCCTCCGCACCAGGCGCTGTCTGCGCTCACTCTCTTCCCTGCTATCAAGCTGGTACATCGCCGCCCACCCCAGCCTCAGTCCGCGGTCGGTCGCCGCCAGCCAGATGACGGAGGCCGCCACGCAGCAGTCCTCCAGCCAGTAGCGGGTGGACTTCGGGTCGACCACGATGGCGATGCCGGCCGGGGCGGAGTTGAACCACCGGCAGTGCGGATGGGTTTCGCTCAAGAGGTTCAGGGCCTTGCGTTGCGTTACGAGGATGAATTGCCAGGGGTTCTTATTGCCGCCGGAAGGCGAATAGCGGGCGGCATCGATGAGTTCTATCAGGGCTTCCCTGGGAACAGGAACGGGCAGAAACCCCTTCGCCGCCCTCCTGGTGCGAATGGCTTCCATAATCTCCATTGGTTCCTCCGGTGTCTTTTATTCTGCGGGAACGGTAGCCGGCAGGGGCACAGCATGCTATCCCCTTGCATGACGCCGTTCCCGGGAACGGCGTGCCGTGCCCCTACGGGGGCGGCTCGAGGGTGATCTCGCCTTTCGGACTGGCGTGCAGCAGGGCCGTGAAGTCGTAGCCATGTTCCTTAAGATACCGGGAGCCGCCCTGGTGCCTGTCCAGCAGGGCTATCACCTTGACGATCTTCGCCCCTGTCGCTTCCACCGCTTCCATGGCCTTGAGAATCGAGCCGCCGGTGGTTACCACGTCCTCCACGATCACCACTCTGTCTCCCTTGCCCGGAACCCTGCCGAAGACTTGCTGCATGGTCCCGTGCTCTTTCTTGCCTTCCCTCACGATGAAGGCCGGGATGGGTTTGCCCAGCTCGTAGCTGGCGATGGCCACCGCGGTGGCTATCGGGTCGGCGCCGATGGACGGTCCGCCGACGGCGGCCACGTCCAGGTCTTTGATCATGTTAAAGATTTCCCGGCCGAGCAAATAGGCGCCCTCCGGGTCGAGGGTTGTCCGCTTGCCGTCAATGTAATAGTTGCTCTTCTGGCCTGAAGCCAGGGTGAATTCGCCATGGAGCAGCGACTTCTTGACCACCAGCTCATGGATGGCTTTCAGATTGCTTGCGGCCGTTCCTGTTGGCGTCTTCGTCTCAGTGTCCGCCATGTGCTCCTCGGTTTCTACGAATGGCAGAAGATTGCCCGGCAAATACGGTGGCACAGTGCGTCCCCGCCTGTGCAGGTCATTATTGCCGCCCTTGATGGCGCCTGGCCGGGCAGGCATGATAGATTGTAAAACAACCGGTACCACCCCGACCTGTCGGGGTGACCCGGTTATTCTAATCGTTCATGTCGCCAGATAGCCGGTATGAACGATGCTTCCGGTCTGCTCATACGGGGGACGGTTACTTCCCCTAGATTGTTACACCGTCCGGTTCAATTGTCAATGCACGTGGCAGCTTCGGCCGGGGCGGGCATGCAACTTCCCGCAATGGCTTGCGTTCCGGTCAACCACGAGCTTGACCGAATGGTATCACGGGCAGTATCATATCCGTGAAAGGAAGCCTTCGCCATGCAAAGGAGAAAACACGAGCCAAAGAGGATCGAATATTACTTGCAGTTGCCATTCTCCATCTTACTGCATCAAGTTGAGGATGAGGGGCAGAAATACTGGATAGCGGAAATTCCCAAGCTTCCGGGCTGCAAGTCTCACGGTTCGACCGTCGAAGAGGCGGTGCAAAGCGTCCAGGAGGCCAAAAAGGACTGGATAGCAGACAGCCTGGAAAAAGGCGAACCCGTGCCTGTCCCGATGGAAACAGACGCCTACAGCGGTAGGGTCTTGCTGCGGATGTCGCGTTCGCTCCACCGCGCCTTATCGCTGATGGCCGAATCCGAGAAGCTCAGCCTCAATCAGTTGATGGTTACCATCCTGGCCAAAGAAGTTGGCCAGTCCAGCGCCCTCAGCCGGGTGGAGAAGAAGATTGACAGGCTGCTGGAAAAGTTTGACAACCTCGCGGATGATGACAGGATGCCGGCTCTCCCTCTTTGAGGCCGGCACCCTGCGGGAGGGGAGGAGCCTTTGCGGGCCTGAGCGTCCCGGCAATGAAGACATGCTTCATCAGTCATTGCCGCTGTATCAGTGATTTTTCCATCAGGGCTTCTCTCACTAACCCGATTTCCCTGGCTTTCTCCTTGATTTATGCGGCAGTGTAGCAACTCAGCGCAACGCGCCTTAGTGGACCTAGCCGTCCAATCAGACAAAAGGGGTACAGCTCACCACAGAGGGCACATAGAAAATCCCTTTGCGTTCCTCGGCGTTCTTTGCGGTGAAAACCCTCGTTGCCCGTACGCCCTATCGTCGAGGCGACAGTCTGGAAAGCCCGTCGTACCGGGGGGGGCCGCCGGGGGGAGGTCAGTCCCGGTTCCTCATCCCCATGGCCGCGAAGATGAAGTAGAGCAGGCTGCCCAGGGCCTGCATCAGCGCGGCGACGTAGGTCAGGGCCGCGGCGGAAAGGACGGCCCTGGCCCCGGCGTTCTCCTCAATGGAAACCAGGCCGCCGCTCTTCAACATCGCCAGCGCCCTCCGGCTGGCATTGAACTCCACCGGAAGCGTCACCAGGGTAAAGAGCACGGCGGCGCTGAACAGGACGATGGCGGCCACCACGATCTTGAATGAGGCAGCGATCAGGCCGATCAAGAATATCCAGGGGGCGATGGAAGAGCCGATATTGGCCGCGGGTACCAGCGCCGCCCGGATTTTCAACGGGGCATAGCCCACCGCGTCCTGCACCGCGTGGCCCACTTCGTGGGCCACTATCCCCACCGCCGCCACGGAGGGGCTGGCATAAACCCCTTCCGAGAGCCGCAACACCTTCTTGGTCGGGTCATAGTGGTCCGTCAGTTC
Source organism: Chloroflexota bacterium (assembly GCA_016210565.1). Lineage (GTDB taxonomy): Bacteria > Chloroflexota > Dehalococcoidia > JACQUA01 > JACQUA01 > JACQUA01. The sequence continues at coordinate 1,933 of JACQUA010000091.1, read as the reverse complement.
CCCTTTGGTCATTTCAACGTCGACGTGGGTGAGGTTGTTGGAGCGCAGCAGCATCCGCGCTACCTCCGCCCCGGTAGTCCCCCGGTAGCTCCTCACTTTGGAATACTTGCCGTAGGTCGAGCGGACCTTAAACTGCGCGTATATTACCAGCAGCAGCGCGGGCGCAGCGAACAACCAGTACATCGGATCAAAGATCATTTTCTTTTCCTCCTTTCGCTATCTATTTTATCACGTTTTGGAAGGCTGGCAACTGACGCGAACCTCACCCCAGAAGCGCAGGGTACACAGAGAATAAGCGTGCGCGGAAGCCGCCGCAAAAAGGTTACACATTGCAGATTGCAGATTCCCCACCCACGCAGGCTAAAGACCTGCGGCTACAACCTCCCCGATAGCACGCTGCCGGTGAAGTCCCGCTGGCCCCGGAGGAATTCCTGGCCGCTCATCTCCTTCTTACCCTCCAGTTGCAGGCGGCGCAAAACAAGGACGCCGTCGCCGGTCAGCACCCCCGGCAGGTCGCCTGTCTCCGTGGGTACCGAGATAACCGTTCCAGGCGGCCCGCCCCGGTCCCGCGGGGGCGACTGAACAGGCAGGGACACCTGGACAGGCAGGGGCGACCGCACAGGCAGGGACGCCTGTGCCACCCCTGGCGGGGGGGCGGCGGCCGTGTCGCCACTGGCCGCCAGGGAAACCTGCCGTACGTTCAGGCGTTTCCCCTTCCAGAACGTATAGCTTCCCGGCCAGGGCTGAAAGGCCCTGACCTGCCGCGATATCCGTTCCGCGTGGTCCGACCAGTCGATCTCGCCGTCCTCTTTCCTCAGCGTCTTCGAATATGAAGCCCGGGAGTTATCCTGAGGCGCCGGGGTGATCTTGCCGGCCGCCCAGAGCGGAATCGTCTCCAGGAGCAAATGCGCCCCCAGCCCGGCCAGCCTTTCAGTCAGGCTTCCGGTGGTGTCTTCAGGAAGGACCGGCTCTTCCTTCCGGGCCAGCACCGGCCCGGTATCCATCCCCTCGTCCAGGAGCATGATGGTGACCCCGGTGGTGGATTCGCCGGCCAGTATGGCCGCGCTGACCGGGGAAGGCCCGCGGTACCTTGGCAGCAAGGAGGGGTGCACATTCAGGCAGCCGCGGCGCGGCGCCGCCAGGACATCCCGAGGAAGTATCAGGCCGTAGGCCGCCACGACAATCAACTCAGGGCTCAGCGCCCGCAGTGCATCCACTTCGCCGGAAGACCTCAGTCCCGGCGGCTGGAAGAGCGGAAGTTTGCAGCTCAGGGCCAGTTTTTTTACGGGGGAAATAGCTAGCCCCTGTCCCCGCCCCCGGGGTTTATCCGGCGCGGTATAGACTCCGGCTATGGAATAGCCGCTATCAATCAGTGCCCGGAGGACCGGAACCGCAAAGTCCGGCGTTCCCATAAAAACGATGTTCATTTGGCGCCTCAGCGATGATCTTAACAGGATTTTAACACCCCTTTGCCCCGTGCACAATCAACTAGGCGATGGCCTGAAACAGTCCAAAATGGTGAGAAACAGCGGCCCCCCAAACCAAAACACCGCTAGTTTCCGGCGGCAGACTCCCCATGGAGTCTTTCAATCCCCCTTGATTGCCTTCACGGGCCGGTGGTAACTTTCTCCCGTCAATTTTTCCTGGGCGTCTCATCCCTGAGACCAGACTGGTTGCCAAATCTCAACCACATGCGACAACATGAACCCATGCGCATGGACGTGGCCGACGAAATCCTGTCCCGGACAAGCCGGAACCAGAGAGACCATCCAAATCCGAAATCCGAACCCCCGACCAGATTGGGGGGAAATCCTAAACAATCCCCCATGCGCCGATGGCGCACCATGAAGGATGAAAATGTCATTCTGAGCGAAGCGAGCGCAGCGAGCGTAGTCGAAGAATCCTTCGCTCTGCTCAGGACAAGTTCTTTCGG
>JACQUA010000001.1 GCA_016210565.1 Chloroflexota bacterium | reverse complement strand
TCTCAACACGGTTGGTATATATAGACGATTGTGTAAGCAGACAGAAAAACAGGAACCATGAATGGACACGAATGAACACGAAAGCAGTTATCAAGAACTGTAGGTATGGAATAGAAATGGCTTTGGGAGTCCCCTAATCATGGAGCCGTGCTTTCTTAGCAAAAGTAACTTCGTGTCCATTCGTGTTCATTCGTGGCTAAGATTTGCTACAGTTACTTGTTGACAGACCCTAAGAAGGAGGGGTCAGATGGTTGCTTCCCGATTCAGTAGGCAATACGCTATCGTCGGGTTGGGCGTAACTTACGTTGCGATTTGATGAGACCATCTTATTTATGAGACGACTGGTAAGTCCGAAAGGAGGAGTTATGTTTTACACGAAGTTTGCCATGAAGGCCTCATTTTTTCTAGGCATAACAGCAGTGTTAATGGTTGCCTGTAGCCCTGCGGCAACCCTTACCCCGACCTCAACCCCCACGCAATCAACTTTGGAGAAGGCCGCCCCGGTTAAACAGCCCTGGGAGGTCGATTGGGAACAAACCCTGGCAGAGGCAAAAAGGGAGGGGCAAGTGGTTATATACACTAGCCGGGGTGCTGACGTGAAAAAAGCCCTCAGCGATGCATTTGTTCCTAAATACAACATTGCGCTGGAGTATCTGACCGGTAAATCGGCTGAGTTGTCAGCAAAGATAGACGCAGAAAGGCGGGCTGGCCTTTTCATACCTGACATACACATTGGTAGCAGCAGAGATGGTGTTACGCAATTTAAGCCTAAAGGTTGGCTGGATCCATTAAAACCCTTATTAGTTCTGCCTGAGGTGTTGGACTCTAAAGCTTGGTATGGCGGCCAAATCCCTTTTGTTGACAATGCAAAAGAATATGTGATAATTCCCGTTGCATCGACCTCTAAAATTTATATTGCCACTAATACAGATTTAGTACAGCTAGGGGAGCTTAAGTCTTATAAAGACTTGCTAAACCCAAAGTGGAAGGGGAAGATTATCATTAATGACCCAACTGGTGGAGGAGGAGGTAGCATTTGGTTCGCCGTCACAGCGGATCAGTTCATGGGATTAGACTATTTCAGGGAGCTCGTTAAAAACGAGTGTGTCCTTACCAGAGACGCGCGTCTACAGATAGAGAATTTAGCCCGGGGGAAGTATGGTATAGCTATTGGCGGTACCTCAGACATCGTGGCCCAGTTCATAAAAGCTGGCGCTCCAATTAAGACAGTGATGCCAGAAGAAGGTGGGTTTTTAATTGCCGCAGGTAGTTCAACAGTCCGCATGAATAAGGGCCCCAATCCCAATGCCGCTAAAATCTTTATCAACTGGTACCTCAGCAGAGAGGGGCAGACAGTCTATTCTAAAGCGAATATGGTCCAAAGCAAAAGGCTAGATGTCCCCACTTACCACCTCGATAAGGATGACCTAATAGAGTCAGGGGTTAAGTATTTTGACAACTCCTCAGAAGAATTCTTGTTTAAACAGGGCGAATACGATAAATTGGCTGCAGAGATTTTTGCTCCCTTGTTGAGATGATGGTGTCGAATGAGGATGTGTTGTAAATTTGGGGGAATGGGGATACGGGTAAAGGTTATTAATAACTCAAATGGGGGAGGTGTGATCCTATGCAGGTAGCGAATGCCATGAGAGTGATTATTTATGGACCAGGCCTACGGCTTGTTACCCCTGCCGGTTGTCCGAGAGCCGTGTGAGGGAAACCTCACGCACGGTTCGATGAGAGGGAGCTGGAGAAACAGGTGACCGCTGTTCCGTACTCTACACAAGGAGGGTAGTTATGGTAACGCTAGCAGCAAATGTTTTAGATGAAATAGACAAAGTCAATTGTCGTACTGAGAGGGTTAAAGAACGAAGAGAAGAACTTCGTGAGGCGAAGAGGAAAATAGTCGTATTGCGATCCCGATTGATAACGGAATCCTGGAAAGAGACAGAAGGGGAGCCACTGTTTATAAGGCGGGCTAGGCTTCTGCAGAAATTGTGCGAGGAGTACCCTGTTTTCATCAGGGAGGGGGAGCTTATTGTCGGGTCGTTGGGCCCACATGTCCGGTCCGCTATTACAGAGCCTGAACTGAATGCTAACACTTACCTGCAGGCGTTTGCCAATGAAGGCAAAAAGAGATTTACCGTGGAGCAAGATTACTTGGAGGCGGAGTTTGATAGACAAGAACGAGAAATGATACTGGAGGATGCTGTTTACTGGAAAGACAGTTGCATATCTGAGCACAAGAGGAAGACGGCAAGAGCTTTATGGGGAAATAAGCTGGATGATTTTGGAGAGGCTCGCCTGTGTGATAATCGTTTCAAAACCTCACCATTCCCTATTATTCCCCATTATAAGAAAGTGCTCAGCAATGGTCTGAGTGGTCTAATATCAGAAGTTGAGCAAGAGCTCCGTAATGTTACAAGCTTTGATTGGGAAACCAGCCATAAGGTTGAGGTATGGCGAGCCATGGTCATGGCATGTCAAGCCACAATTACCTATGCCAGAAGACACGCCGAGCTGGCAAGGCAGTTGGCTGAAAGAGAGGCTGACGTGGAGCGGAAGAAAGAGCTGGAGAAGATAGCTGATATATGCGATTGGGTGCCGGCAAATCCGGCCCGGAGCTTTCATGAGGCCGTGCAAAGCGTCTGGTTTATCGATCTTGCTCTAGTATTGGAGGCAGGGAGACCTAATTTCAAGTTCGGGAGATTGGACCAATATCTGTATCACTTCTATCAGAAAGACATTCAGGATGGAAAGATTAGTCGCCAGAAAGCCGCTGAGCTCTTGGCCTGCCTTTGGGTGAAAGTGAACGAGCCAGTCGTTTTCAAGACTGGCAGTCAGGCAGAGGCGTCCGAAAAATCAGAGGCGCACGTAAATACTACCATTGGCGGCGTGGATGCCGATGGGAGAGACGCCACCAATGAACTCTCCTACCTGATACTTGAAGTTGAGAAGCAGATGAAACTGCCTCAACCCTACACAGCTCTACGCTATCATGATGGCCTTTCTCAGGAGTTTCTCATCAGGGCAATTGATGTTACCAAGGAAGTGGGCGGGAAACCGATGCTCATTAATGACAAAATGGCGATATTGAACCTGTGCAGCAGATGGGGATTTTCTTTGTCCGAGGCCAGGGATTGGGACCACGTGGGGTGTGGAAATATATACTCGTCCAATGGAGTCCAGCACGGCGACGCTGGTCTATTTAACCTAGCAAAGGTGCTGGAGATAACACTTAACAACGGGGTAGACCCCCGAACCGGCAGGCGCTTGGGCATAGCCACAGGGGAGCCAAGGAATTTCAATTCGTTTAATGAATTATGTGAGGCTCTAAAGAATCAGTATAGTTTTGTCATAAAATTCCTTTGTGATACAGGGAACTTTTTCTTCCGTGTGGAGGCTGAGACTTTTGCCCTTCCATTTCACTCCGTTTTAGTGGATGACTGTATCAAAAAGGGGCTGGGTTGCCAGGAGGGTGGGCTGCGTCACCTGCGACTACAAAGCTCTGTCGATCACCATGGTCATGTAAACGTGGCAGATTCATTGACTGCTATAAAGAAATTAGTCTTTGAGGATAAAGCAATAAGTATGGATGAACTGCTGGAGGCGCTGGCAGCCAATTTTGAAGGCAAAGAGAAGTTGCGAGCCATGCTTCTGGCAGCGCCAAAGTATGGCAATGATGATGACTACGCTGATCAGATGCTGGTTGATGTGTATAAGTGGAGCAGGGATATCTGTGCCCAGCAGCTTAATATATGGGGCTATCCATATCGCATTGGTGGAAGAGGGATGACTAGGCACCGCTACTTTGGCAAGACGGTAGGTGCTTTACCTGATGGCAGGAGGGCCTATGAGCCTCTGGCTGATGGGTCATTATCGCCAATGCGGGGTGCAGATGTTAAAGGGCCTACTGCTGTCCTTAACTCTGCTTCCAAGGTGGACCCTTTTGGTAGGGAGTGCACCATTCTAAATCAAAAGTTCTTCAAATCGGCAGTAGCGGGCGGGGATGGCATGAGGAAACTTCTGGCCCTGATAAAGACCTACTTTGACCGGTATGGTTACCACATTCAGTTCAACTTGTTTGACCCGCAAACCCTGCTGGAGGCTAAGAAGCATCCCGAGAAGTACCGTGACCTAATCGTCAGGGTGGCCGGATTTAGCGCTTACTTTGTAGAGTTATCATCTGAGATCCAAGACGAAATCATAGCCAGGACGACTCAAGGCCTCTAAGGTCAAGAGGCGGCGGTAACTACTATAATGGAGCGTCTTATTGGCAGCAATGCAACGATTGTCGCCCTGCATTTCATGGGAGAGGGCTACCTCAGTGAGCTGGCAAAGCACGAGCCCACTCTAACCCGGAGCGAGAGGGACGTAGTGGAGTGGCTAGTGAGGGGGAAGTTCCCTGTTTCGGCGGACCTATGGGAAACATCGTGGTGCAGTTTATCCAGGGTGGGGCTGGAGAGCTAATAAGGGTGGTTGTTCCGGTGGAGGGTGTTGGTCTTGCCACGGGCGGCTACAACATGTCACTGGTAAACTAGCCCCCCCCATCCCAATGCAGCCAAGCTATTCCTTAACTGAACCCAAACTAGGGAGGGACACACCCTGGGAGCGGGAGGGTGGAAGGGATACTCGCACTGAGGTAGGTAAAATCTGGCATACTCCATCAAAAACCGATGGGGGCTGAAAGCAAAGGCTCATATATCGAAAAGGCACTGATATTCAACATTCAACGTTATAGTTTGCAGGACGGGCCTGGCATCAGGACAACCGTGTTCCTGAAAGGCTGCCCTCTGAGATGCATATGGTGTTCAAACCCTGAATCTCAGAATTCTTATCCAGAGGTAGCACATAGCAATAGTCTATGCACCAAATGTGGTGCGTGTATGGAAGTGTGCTCTGCCCAAGCCCTCCGCCTTAACAATAAAGGGATACAAATCGACAGGGAACTCTGCAATAATTGCGCAAAGTGTGTTGAAGCCTGCGTCCCAAAGGCTCTCAAAGTGCTTGGAAGGTGGCTGTCAATAAACGAAGTGCTTGGCGAGGTAGTAAGGGATGAGCTATATTATAGAAACTCTGGGGGCGGTGTAACTGTTTCAGGGGGAGAGCCTCTCATGCAAGCCGCTTTTGTCCTATCGTTATTGAGAAGCTGCAAACGAAGGGGAGTTCACACTGTTCTGGATACGGCCGGATATGCCTCACCTGACATTCTAAAAGATGTCTTAAAATATGTTGATCTGGTGCTCTTTGATATAAAGATCATGAAACCCACAGAGCATCGAAAACTGACAGGCGTGTGGGAGCAGTTGATTTTGGACAACGCTCGGGCAATTGTGGCAGAAGGAACGCCGCTCATCATTCGAGTTCCGTTGATCCCCGGTGTTAACGACTCCGGAGAAAATATTAGGGCTATTGGCAGTTTCGCGGCAAGTCTGAAGGACGGGATAGAGGTTAACCTGCTACCCTACCATCGGTTTGGGATGAGTAAATATGATTCCCTGGATCGCGAATACGACCTACGCTCATTGCCTTCTTTGACTGCCGCCGAATGCGAGACGCCCCGAGAGATCATCCAATCTTTTGGGCTAAAGTGCGAGGTAGTGGTGTAAGTTGCAATGTTTCCGCTCCTAGGAGCCTGGGTCACGACTCGATAACAGAAATGAAAATGGGAGATTATTGGGTTTCCAAGCCATATTTTGCAGCAAAAATGGGAACAAGCCTCCGTCCTGCACGATGTTTTGTAGCCCTGGTGGGAGGTACAATTGCCATTTTTGACTGGTGACTCAGGCTCCTAGGAGGCCACTGAAAAAGTGCCTCGCCCAAAGCTGAGCGGTCGGATCGCCCAGATACAAAATATTTGGCGAAAAGGGGGTTTTTCAGGACCCTCCTAGTAGGATGAAAGTCCTGAACCGGACTGGGTGGAGGTAGACGGCAGTCGACTGCGCGTCGAGCGGGTGCGCGACTTCGGTGGTTACTGGCTCGGCCTCCTGGCCTGGATCGGGTCGGATTTGCACCGGCGAATGGACCTCCGCCGGTGAAACAGGTCCAGGAAAGTGTCGAATTCCATGAGGCCTCCTGACGCGGAGTAATAACGAATTACGAAACCTGTCCCCACGCAGGCGGGGATCCGAACAACGGGTTAGTCACCGATGCGCCAATGGCGCACCGTCAAGGACGAACTGTCATTCTGAGAGCTTGCGAAGAAATTGGTTAGTCCCTATCTGGCAAACAATCAGTTTTGTATCTGGGCTTTCAATAAATTCACAAACTCTGAGCGAAGACGAGTCCCGATAGTATCGGGACGAGTCGCTGTCGAAGAATCCTTCGCTACGCTCAGGACAAGTTCTTTCCGGGCCGCGCGGCGCCAAAGACCCTTCGCCTGCGCCTTCGCTTCGCTCAGGTCTCCGGCTCAGGGTGACATTCATTGGTCTTTCGTCATTGGGACTTGGTCATTGGTGCATGGGATGTCACATGTGAAGAGATTTCATCGTAGCACGTGGCCAACGCCCTGTCAAGCTGGCTCCCAGTCATGGCTCCCGGTCAAGTTCTCGTTGAGGGATGTCACAAATCTCCAGAAATGCTAAAATGCGTTTGCCCCGGTTACCCGGGGCGAGAAGCACAGATATTCGCAACACAGCATAGGCGTCCTTCGGTCTTTCCGAAAAGAGGTAATCGTGGTGGACCGCGATGTGCCGAAGCAGTTGGAACAAGTACCATCCGGGGACACATAAAGTCAGGGACACTTCCCCTCTTCAGACCGAAGCCGGCAGGTTAGTTGAGCCTCATCGTGGACAATGGCCGGCCGGGCGCCTATACTGTCCGCGATCTCCGTCGGGATACCGGGCGGGTCACTGTCCGGCACACCGGGAACCCACGTCCCGATGACAATTGTCTGACTGATCGGAACAAGGATGATCTCATGGAAAACCAAGCCCCTTCCGGGCCCCTTTACGGCATAAGAGTCCTGGACCTGGCAGGTCCCCCGGGTCAGTACTGCACAAAGCTGCTGGCACAGTTAGGCGCCGGTGTGATCAAAGTGGAGCCGCCCGCCGGCGACCCCGGCCGGCGACTCCCCCCTTTTTTCCACAACTCCGTGGACCCCCAGAAAAGCCTGCACTGGTTCTATTACAATACCAACAAGCGCAGCATAACTCTGGACCTGACCACGTCGGAGGGTGTCAGCAAGCTAAAATATCTGGCCGCACGCTCTGACATCCTGGTGGAAACACAAAGGCCGGGTCTTATGGAGGAAGCCGGGCTGGGTTATGCGGATTTAAGGCGAGTAAACTCCCGGCTCATCTATGTTTCTGTGACTCCGTTTGGTCAAACCGGTCCCTGGCGGGAATTCAAGTCGTGCGACCTGGTAGCCTCCGCCCTGGGCGGTCTGCTGTACGTCTGCGGCTGGCCGGACAGGGCTCCAGTACGTATGGCGGGAGACCAGTCTCTTCACCTCGCTTCTTTGCACGGCCTCGCAGCGGCCCTCATTGCCCTCTACCAAAGACAATTTACCGGGCTCGGCCAGCACGTGGATGTGTCAATGCACGAATGTGTACCTGCCACCCTCATGAGTACCATTCCCAGTTACGTGGAAACTGGCGAAATCAGCAAAAGGAAAGGCAATGACCGGACGCTGGCCGCCAACGGTCTGTTCCCCTGCGCCGATGGATTTGTCGATGTGCGTTTGAGAAACCACCGGTGGGGTGATTTCGTGGCCTGGCTGGACAGTGAAAACATGGCCGGGGACCTGGCGGAAGATAAATGGAAAGACCCCTGGTACCGGATTGAGCCTGACAGTTTAAAGCATATCGATGCCGCGGTGGCCAACTTTATGCGCAGCAAAAGACGCCAGGAGCTTTACGATGGTGGGGTCAAAAGAGGGCTGGAGGTTGCGCCCATCAACACGGCTGCCGATATCGCTCACGATCCGCAGTTGATCGCCAGGAACTTTTTCGTTGACGTATGGCACGAGGAATTGCACACCGCACTGCCTTACATGCGGTCCGTCCTCAAGTTATCGGAGACGCCTGTTGTGGCGCCGGCCAGGGCACCCCTCATCGGAGAGCACAACGACGAAATCCTGAAGAACGGGGACCAACCGGCCCAGGTGACATCCCCCGCGGAGAAACGAGCGGAGCCCGTAGGGTCATCGGACACTTTCTCCCTGCCATTCACAGGCCTGCGCGTCCTGGAGTTTACCTCGGCCGTCGCCGGACCGTACGTGGGAAAGGTGCTGGCTGATTACGGGGCACGGGTGATTGTCGTGGAGAGCCGGGCCACTCGCAAGACTGGCGGCATGGCCAGGGAACCCGGACCGAGGGCCAGCGACCGCACCAGCCTGAACCTGGGGCACCTCTACAATAAGGTTGCCACTAACAAGATGTCAGTAAACATCAACATGACCAAGCCGAAGGGCTTTGAGCTGTTCAAGAAGCTGGTCGTAGTAACCGACGTCATCATTGTCATTTTTGCTCCCAGGGTCCTGGAACGATGGGGACTGACCTACGATCAACTTACCAGGATCAAACCGGATATCATCATGGTAAGACTTCCTACCGTAGCCACTTCGGGCCCTTATAAGAACCAGACCAGTTCCAGTTGGAATTTGCTCGCCATGTCCGGATTGAACTACATGAGCGGCTACCCGGACAGGTTGCCCGTATCCGCCTGCCGCTACTCGTATCCGGACGAAAGCAGCAGTCCGTTCCATCCCCTGGCCGCCCTGCTGGCCGCTCTTTACTGGAAGACCAAAACCGGCCGGGGCCAGTATGTGGAGGCGTCCCAATACGAGGGGATCCTGGCCCTCGCCGGCCCGGGCATTCTTGAATACATGGTCAACGGGCAGCTTCCAGGCAGGCAGGTTAACCGCTGCCCGGGCGCCGCCCCCCATGGCGTCTACCGCTGCCTGGGCGAAGACCGGTGGTGTGCCATAGCCGCCTTTTCGGAAGATGAATGGGGAAGACTCTGCATGGCGTTGGGCCAACCGGACCTGGACAAATCGCCAGAATTCGGCTCCCTAGCGGAGAGGCTAAAGCATGAAGACGCCCTCGACCGCGTTATCGAATCCTGGACCAGCCAAAGGACAGCGGAGGAAGTCATGGGAATACTTCAGGCTGCCGGAATAGCTGCGGGCGTGGTCCAGGATGTCAACGACCTCCTGAACAAGGACCCGCAACTCCGGGCTCGCCGCTACTGGAAAGAAGTAGCCCATCCGGAGGCGGGGAAGTTAATAGGAGCTGGATGGGGATTCAAGCTCTCCCTGGCCCCGGAGCCGCTCAACGGCAGGCCGCCCCTGTTCGGCGAACACACAGACCACGTAGCCGGTAGTATACTGGGCATCCCCGAGGGGGAAATCAATGATCTGATAGTGAACGGGATCCTGTACTGAAACGCCCGGTATTCCCGGTGGAACCGCCGCGCCAGGGGACTGCGGTGTGGTGATAACACGCAAGGCTGCGACCCCGCTTAGCTTGAAAGTCCACAAACTTAGTGCTATTCTAGACACCAAGACAACAGCCCGCGTTTGTGCCGCAGGCTTTACCGCCTGCCGATTGGGGATAGTAATGAAAACTCGTCCGCTGTCAGGAACCGGATGCAAGTTATCGCCTCGACTACCCATTCAGGGACGCCGTCTCGGATAGGGCGATTCCCTCGCCTGGCCAACGACCCTGCTGAGCGCGTCGACGCGAGCAACGGCCGTCGGAATGTTCCTGACGGCCCGGTCCGGGCGCCACAGTAAAGCTGTAGCATACAAATACTTAACAGCCTACAAAGGAGAAAGCCAATGGTCTGGAATAAGCCTCTACCCTCACTGGATGCCGACATCGAGCCCTTCTGGCAGGCACTAAAACGTCATGAGTTCACACTCTACCGCTGTAAAACTTGCGGCGCCTGGTATTTTCCCGTGGCATTCTGCCGGTTCCACAAGAATGAGCCTCTGTTTGGCAACATGGAGTGGGCCAAGGCCAGCGGCCGCGGCAAGGTTTTCGCCTGGAACGTTCACCACCGCGCCTTCCATCCCGGGTTTGCCTCCGAGATTCCCTATGTCTATGCCCTCATCGAACTGGAGGAGGGTCCGATGATTGGCAGCAACATTATCGGTATCGAGCCTTACAAAGTTAAAATCGGCATGCCCGTGGAAGTTGTCTTCGAGGATATTACCGAGGAGTTCACCCTCCCAAAATTCAAACCTGCCGCCACGGTGGCGACCTAGTGCTTGTTCGCGTAAAAGACCGTTATGATGGAACAAAGACCCTTCGACTGCCCCTTCGCTTCGCTCAGGGCTTCGGCTCAGGGTGACAACGTCATTGAAAACATAGTCGAAGAATCTTTCGGTTATTTCTGCAACTAAGCACCAGGATGGCCCTGAAAGAGCGTCCTTTCGTTCACGCCCCCTTCTTCATCAACCCGCCAGTGGCGGCGAGAGCAAAGATTAAAGGAGCAAGAAATGGCTTCGTCATTAGATAATAAATACGCTATCGTCGGTCTTGGCGTGACCAGGGTCGGCCATTTCCCCGGTTACAGCGGGCGGGCGCTGGCCGCCGAAGCCGCCAGACTGGCCATAGAAGATGCCGGTCTGAAGAACGAGGACATAGACGGGGCGGTCGATGGCTGCACCCTGTCAGGCAATACCGTAAATATTTCCACGGATGCTTTTCCCCGGGTGCTCGGCTTGCCCGTCAACTTTTATTACCACATCGGACGCGGCGGCTCCGTAGCCATCTTCTCTCTGATCACCGCTCTGAAGTTCCTCGACCTGGGCCTGGCCAACTATGTCGTGATAGGGAGGGGGAACGACCACTGGTCCAAGGGGCGCGGCGGCAAGACACGAAAGGTCAGTGGTATGCCGGGATTCTGGGGTGAAGCCCTCGGGGCGGTAGCGGCAGTGAGCGACCACGCCTTCTTTGCCTGTCGCCACATGCACGAGTACGGCACCACCAGCGAGCAACTGGGCGCCATCGCCGTTCAGGAAAGGGCCTGGGCCTGTCTCAATCCCGCCGCCTATATGTACGGCCGCCCCCTCACCATTGAGGAGCACCAGAAGTCCCCCGTCCTCGTCTATCCTTACCATCTTCTCGATATCTGCCTCGTCAGCGACGGGGGCACCGCTTTCATCGTTACCACCGCCGAAAGGGCCAAGGACTGTAAGAAACCCCCGGTATTCATCAAGGGCTTCGGCTTCGGCGAGCACATGAGAAAGCTCTGGTGGGATAAAGCTAATTACACCCAACTCGATGTCAAGCCAGCCAGAGACGCGGCCTTCCGCATGGCTGGAATAGAGCTTAAAGACATCCATGTGGCCGAACTCTATGATTGCTTCACTTCGGAAGTCCTTTTTCAACTGGAAGACTACGGCTGGTGCAAAAAGGGAGAGGGAGGACCCTTCGTGGCCGCCGGTAATATCGGTCCCGGTGGCACGATTCCGATCAATACCGGAGGCGGCATGTTATCCTCTCACCATCACAGCGGCTTCACCCCTATGGCCGAGGCCATCATCCAGATGAGGGGTGAAGGCGGGGCCAGACAGGTCAAGGGCGCCGAAATCGCCCTGGCCACCGGTCACGGAGGCGAAGTCCTGGGACCGGGAACGTGCTCTTCGCATAGCTGTGTAATCTTAGCCCGTTGAGTTTACCGAATGAAAGGAGAGAATGTGGAAAAAGTAGTGATTGTCACCGGTGCGGCCGGGGTGTTGGGAGGCGCTGTTGCCCGGGCCTTTGGCAAGGTTGGGGATAAAGTGCTGGTGGCCGATATCAATCCTCCTCCTCTGCAAGACCTTGTCGCGCTGCTAAACCAGGGCCCCGGCCAGGCCATATCCTGCCAGGTAGACATCCGGGATTATGACCAGGTTAATGGTATGGTCCAGCAAGCCATAGCAAAGTGGAAGCGCCTTGACGTCATAGCCTGTATTGCGGGGCAGGGACTGGGGAGGCTTTCCAGAGAGAAGAAAGAAAAGCTTGTGATCGAGCACACCGACGACGACTGGGACCTGGTCATGGAAACGAATCTCAAAGGTACTTTCCATTGCATCAAGGCAGTGGCGGAGCCATTCATGGCCCAGAGAGACGGCCACATCATTATCATGGGATCAGGGACTGGTTCCAGAGGAAGAGTGAGAGCTTCCAGTTATGCCACAACAAAAGCTGGACTCTACGGCCTCATGAAATCCGCCGCCCTGGAACTGGGAGAGCATAATATCAAAGTCAACGTTGTCAATCCGGGGCGGGTAATGCACGCAGGGGATGTGCTGGACCAACGAATTGTTCAAGAAAACACGTTGAAGAGAATAAGTGAACCTTCGGAAGTAGGCGATTTCTATGTTCACCTCTCCCGGATGAAACAGGTCTCGGGACAGATATTCAACCTGGACAGCCGTATCATATTTTAAATTCGACCACAAGTGCTCAGTGTCGAAATTCGAATGAAGAACAGGGGTGTACACAACATGAGAAAAGTATTTGCCCTCACCGTGGTCATCAGCCTGGCAGTCGGCATCTTAATAACGGCTTGCTCCTCCAGCCCGCCTCCAACACCGATAGCGCCACCGACAACCACGAAAGAATCCACATTGAAACAGTCGTGGCAGCAGGAGTGGGAATCCGTGGTCGCCGGAGCGAAAAAGGAAGGCGCGGTATCTATTGCCTCCAACTGGGGTCCCAAGCCCAGACAGGCGATAATCGATATCATGCAACAGAAGTTTGGGCTGGATGCCGAAATATCATCTGCAGGGGCTTCGCAACAAGGCGAAAAACTTCTGACCGAGCGGCGTGCCGGCATTTTTAGCTACGATATTGCTGTGCAAGGGGCCAATTTCGGCGTTAACCTTATGAAACCTTCAGGCGCCTTCGATCCCGCCGACCAGGCACTTATCCTGCCGGAAGTCAAAGATCCGAAAGTGTGGCTTGGCGGGCAGTTTCCATGGTTTGACAAGGCCCACACCATGATTCCCTTCTTTGCTCGCCTCGACACGAATCTGTCCATCAACACCAGTCTGGTGAAGCCGGGGGAAATCACCGCCTACAAGGACCTTCTGGACCCCAGATGGAAAGGCCAGATACTGCTGAGGGATCCCACCACTGTGGGGGCCGGTTCAGGATGGTTCCGCGAGAATGGGAGGGACCTGGGTCTGGATTTTATGAGGGCGCTGGCAAGACAAGAGCCAGCGATCTTAGATAACGATCGGCAGTGCGTCGAATGGCTGGCTAGAGGAAAGTACAGCGTCCTGATCGCCGGGAACAGCGATCAGCTCAATAACTTCATCAAAGAGGGGGCGACTATATCAATCCTCGATGCAAAAGATAGCCGCACGCTCGGCCCTTCATCAGGAATAGTCTCCCTGGTAAACCGCCCGCCCCACCCCAACGCGGCAAGGCTGTTTCTCAACTGGATACTGACCAGCGAAGGGCAGACCACGATGACCCGAAACGTGGGTTTGCCCAGCCGGCGGCTGGACGCGCCGACGGACCACATCGTGTCGGTGCTCATTCCCCAGCAAGGCAGAAAATACACAGAATACACAGAGGAAGGCGTCGCCGGCGATGCCGAAGCCCTCACGCTATCAAGAGAGGTTTTCGGCCGCCTCCTGGGGAAATGACAAACGGCAAGAGCGGTCTCCGTCTGTCCTCGCGCCCGGTATCGCATGACACCTTATCCGGGATAGTGGTACCGGGAAGCCCTTGACAAACCGGACGGAAGTGTATAAGAATACCGTCATCGGGCTCGTCTCAATGATGTACGGGGCCGCGCCCGACGCGGCAGAGCTGTTTATCAACTTGGAGGGGTAACAAAAATGACAAAGGCAAGTCTGGCCCTGGCAGTTATTCTGATCGCTGTTGTCGTGTTAACCGGCTGTGGCCCCACGCCAACCCCTCCACCCCTAACGCCCGCACCCCAACCTGTTCTCACCTCGCCGCCGAAACAGGCCCCCGCCACCCCAAAATTAGCCGTCACTCCGGCACCGACTGTCGAGCGACCGGTTTCGTCTTACTATCAGGGGAAGACTATCGAAATGCAGGTGAGTGATTCCGCCGGGGGCGGGACCGATACCATGGCCCGTATTTCAGCGCCCCTTCTTACCAAATACATTCCGGGAAATCCTGGAATAATTCTGCGTAATGTCCCGGGCGCCAGTGGGGTGGTTGGCAATAATTCGTTCTATGCCAAAGCAAAGCCGGACGGCCTCAATATTTTGGTCTATGGATCCTCGGCGATTTCGATGCAGTTGAGGGGCCGTGACGTCGTCAAGTACGATGTGACCAAATACCGGCACGTCGGACATATCCAGCGCTCAGCCAACGTGATGATGGTCCGGAAAGGCATGAAAGCCCGCCTGACTGACGCCGCGGCGCAACCACTGGCCACCGGCACCAAAGAAGGAGAGGAGGCCTGGAATGCTATCCTGATGTGGGGCAAGGAGTTCCTCGGTTGGAATGTGCGCTGGATTCCCGGCTACGGCGGTACCAGTGAAATGGAAATGGCCCTGAGGCGGGGTGAGCTGGACGTCTTCATTACGTCAAACGCCTATGTAGTAAGTCGCCTGATGCAAGAAGGTGTTGTTGACCCCGTGCTGACGATGGGTACCCGCAAGGGCGATAAGTTCCAGAGGCGCCCGGATTTTCCTGACATCCCGACGTTCGAAGAGATACTGGGGGACAAGAAACCAACCGGAATCCCCTGGCAATCATACATGGCATGGATCGGCTCCCTGCTGGTGGATAAGGGCATCACCGCCCCCCCCGGTACCTCGCCTGAGGTAATGCGCATCCTCACCGATGCCTTTGCCAGAACCGCCAAAGACCCCGTTTTTGATGAAAAGGTCAAAAGAATGGTGTCCGAGGTCTACGACGTCGGGATCGGCGACGAGACCGATTCCCTGGTCAGGGAACTCATCAATACTCCTCCGGCGGCCATGGAATATGCCGTCCAGTTGCAGAAGAAGTTTGGCATCGTGAAATAGTAGCCCGGCTTGGAGGCTCTAGCCCCCGTAACTGCCTTCAGGTCTTGGAGAACTACCGGCGCCCCATCGGCGCCCAACTCATCCCAGGTTGGACATCTTCCAGATGGTCTGTGCCTCCGTGACCGATGAAGTTGTACCATCCGACTGGAAGGCAGCGAAGCGGGCCGGGTGGTGGACGTCCCGGTTGAAGTGCTGGTGCATCAGGTACGGCGGTATGTACACCCCGTCCTCCGCCTCCCGGTCATGCCTGACGCTTTCGCGTCCGCCATTCGTAACATGGGATGTCACATGTGAAGGGTCACCATTGTAGCATGTGGCCGCCCCCCCCCGCTCAAGCTGGCCCCCGGCCAGGTGCTCTGTAAAGGATGTAACAAATCTTTAGAAATGCTAAAATGCGTCTGCCCGGTTACCAGGGGCAAGAATAACAGATATTCGCAACAGAGCAATGTTTCATGCGCCCGGGTGCGCCATCCAGGATGAAAATGTCATTCTGAGCGAAGACGAGCGCCCGTCCCGATAGAATCGGGACAGTCGAAGAATCCTTCCACGGGGGGGACCAAAGACCCTTCGACTGCCCCTTCGCTTCGCTCAGGGCTCCGACTCGGGGTGACGCTTTCTGAGCAAGAACGTTGGGGCGGCAAGCGGCGCGGCTCACGACAGGCAAACAATTGAGCGACTGATTTTTTGAAAGGAGTGACCCCGATGTCAACCAGACCGGAAGAACGAAAAGTCTTGAAAGCAATGAAGGCAGCCAAAACCGGGAAGGAAATGAGGACGTCCTGGCACGCCCAGAGGCCGGGATTCCACGATCCCGCCGGGCCGAGCAGCCTCGACCTGTACACAGAGCGAAAACCGGAAATGATCAGGACCTTCGCCCACGATGCCCTCACGCAACTGGTCGAACGGGGCATATTGGACCCGAAAACCAGGTACCTGGTGATAATCGGTTGCTACATCATGGAAGGCGAATGGGGCGGCCTTCTGCAGCAGTGCTGCAATGCCAGGGCTGCGGGCGCCTCGGATGAAGAAATAATGGAAGTGGCCTTCATCGCTAACTATGCGGTGTCCAAGCACGTGCTGGTCGGCAGCAGCGGAGCGCTGCAGAAAGCATTTAACGATCCCATTTTCAAGAGCATCAAGAAGCAGGAAGTACCTGCCTGATTGTGTCCGTGGCACAAGATCGGAATTCATTTAGAACCGGGGGCGAGTGACCAATCAATGCTCCGTGCGCCGACGGCGGAACTGACGGAACCCGTAGCGGCACGGCATGCCGTGCCCCGTAGCGATCCCGATGCATCGGGACCCCTGTCGTAGATCGACGACCTCACGGGTTGCCGCCACAACGGTCCTTCGCGCGCGTCGGTATTCCACCTCTCACAGGCACGGTGGCCTGTGGTACCGCAAGAACCATTCCCAGCCAATGAGACCTCAGGAGGGCAACTTTGGACTTCAGATTGAATGAAGAACAGCTAATGACCCAGCAGTTATTCCGGGAGTTTGCCCAGAAGGAAGTAAAGCCCCTGTCCCGGATACTCGATGCCAAACCGGACCCCATCGATTGTCTTTCCTGGGACCTCGTAAAAAAGGCTTCGGACCTGGGCATCCGGACACTGGCTATTCCCAGGGAGCTAGGCGGCCTGGCTGCGGATATCATCAGCCGCCTGATTATCCAGGAGGAGCTGGGAGCGGCTGACATTGGTTTTGCCGACCTGATGCGGGGCCACGGCTCAGCCCTGCTCAAACTCACCAAAGAACAGCAAGACGAGTTCCTGCCGCAGTATCTGGCGGACTACAGATTCTTTACCGCCAGCGCCGGCACCGAACCGGACCACGGCACGGACCAGCAAATGGGCTGTGAAGAGCCGCAAGCTTCAATTCAGACGCTGGCTGAAAAACACGGGGACGAGTACATCATCAACGGTAGAAAGCAGTTCATTTCCCACGGCGGCATCGCCCGGCTGTATTTTGTCCACTGCCGCACCGACAGGACATCACCAATCAGAAAAGCGGCGGCTTCTTTCCTGGTGCCGTCAGATACCCCCGGCGTGTCGACCGGCAAGTTCCACAACAAGCTTGGCAGGAGACTCCTCATCAATGGGGAAATAATCTTCGACAACGTCCGGGTGCCGGCCAGTTACCTCATAAAAGAAGGATGGACCGAGTCCCAGGAAGACCAGGCGTCGCCCGGATTTGTCGCTATGGCCGGCATCGTGGGCCTCATGAGGGCCATCCAGGAAGAAACTCTGAGCTATGCCGCGGCCAGGGTCCAGGGGGGTAAGCCCATCATTCAGCATGGGACGGTGGCCGCCAAGCTGGGGGAAATGGACGCCAGGGTCCAGGCGGCGCGGGCCTTGCTGTGGCAGGCAGCCTGGTGCCGGGCTAACAAATACAACTACCACCCCAAGATGTGGCTGTTGACCAAGGGCTTTGTGAACCAGGTCTCCCTGGATGTGGTGAACAAAGCGGTTGACATCCACGGCGGGATGGGCACCGATAAAGACATGCCCATTGAAAAATACCTGAGGGATGTCTACTCGACCCTCCATGGCTTCAGCACCGGGGAAATAGGGTTTATCAGGGCCACGCTGGGTCTGTGAAATCCAGGATGCTACGAAAACAGGCTGTCACCTTGAGCCGGAGCCCTGAGCGAAGCGAAGCGCAGGCGTCCCGACTCGTCGGGATGGGCCCCCGCCCCGGAAAGAACTTGTCCTGAGCGTAGCGAAGGATTCTTCGACTCCGACTCGTCCCGATAGCATCGGGACTCATCTTCGCTCAGAATGACATTTGCCCAAAGGAACTTCTTGTGGCCCAAGCGACACGATACACGCCGGAACTGATTGAAGAATACACCCGCGCCGGCTCCTGGGACGGCGCCACCCTGTCCGACCTGTGGGAGAGGAACGCCAGGGACTGCGGCGAACGGGAAGCCATCGCCGATTCGAAAACCAGGCTGACCTGGGCCGAGGCTAACCTGTGGATAGACCGGCTGGCCCTAAGACTTCTGGAATCCGGCATTACCCGGGACCAGGTTGTGGTGCTCCAGTTGCCCAATGTCGTTGAGCTACCCCTCCTGCGCGTGGCCTGTGAAAAGGCCGGACTGGTCTGTCTCCAGGCCCTCCGGAACCTGCGGCACCAGGAAATGGCCTACATCCTCCGGCACATGGAGGCCACGGCTGTCGTCATTCCGTGGAGATTCCGGGACTTCGATTACTTCCAGATGGTACAGGAAATCCGGGCCGGCCTGCCGCTCCTGAAGAAGGTCTTCGTCACCGGCGACGACGTCCCTCCCGGAGCCATCTCCGTAATGGAAATGGTCCGCCGCCCGGTTGAAGCGAGCTATCCGCCCGGCTACCTCAAGAAGACGACGTGTCCGGCAACCCAGGTTTCCCTCGTCGCCCACACCACCGGCACCACCGGTCTGCCCAAACTCGTCGAACATCCCGCCTGCCGTTCGGTATCACAATCAAGGAGAAGGTCGCCGGTGTACGGGTTCAGCCGGGATGACGTCTTCTCTATCATCGGACCGGCTTCGTTCGGACCCAACTCCCCGCCCTATCTGGACGCCCCCTTCCTCGGCGCCAGGTGCGTCATGCTGGAAAGATTCGACGCCGAAGACGCGCTCAAACTCATCGCAAAGGAGAGGGTCACCATCGTCTCCGTGGTCCCGGCGCAACTGGCCATGATGGTGAGACATCCCAACCTCGGGAGATATGACCTCAGTTCGGTACGCTACTGGTGGAGCGCGGGCGCTTCTCCTTCCTACGAGATCAGCCTGGAGGTCGAGGGGAAGATGGGAGGCAAGATCATCAACTGCCTCGGGGCGGTGGACTTCGGCGGCGAGGTTTCCAGCCCCCCCGGCGCCTCACTGGAAGAACGCGTGCTCACCGCGGGCCGGACCTTTGACGGCACTGAGATCAGGCTCGTTGGCGAGGATAGCAAAGAGGTGTCCATGGGCGAAGTGGGCGAAATCTGGGGAAGAGGCCCGAGCTGCGTTTCCGGCTATTACCACGACAAGCAGGCGACCAACCTGGCCTGGCCCGGCGGCTGGTACAAGATGGGCGACCTGGGCCGCTGGGACGACAAGGGTAACCTGGTCGTGGTAGGCCGTAAGAAGGATATGATCATTCGCGGCGGCCAGAACATCTATCCCCTCGAGGTGGAAAGCCTGCTCCGCACCCATCCCGCGGTGCAGGATGCGGCCATTGTGGGCATGCCCGATCCCATCATGGGGGAGCGCTGCTGCGCCTATATTGTCTTCCGTCCGTGGCAGCGATTCCCCTTTGACGAGCTGGTCTCTTTTTTGAAAAGCAAAAACATCGCCCTGTACAAGCTTCCCGAAAGGCTTGAAATCATCGGACAAATGCCCCTGGCCGGGGAACAGAAAATAGACAAAAAGGTCCTGCAAGGGGACATAGCAGAAAAGTTGAATAACGAAACAATCGGCCATCCCGACGAGTCGGGACAATGAACGATGAAAATGTCATTCTGAGCGAAGCGAGCGTAGCGAGCGTAGTCGAAGAATCTTTCGAGGTGGGGCGCCGGACGAAAGACCCTTCGACTGCGCTCAGGGTGACATTTTCAGAGCCAAGTCGTCAACGTGTTGGCCATCTTACCTCGCGGACAGGCCTACAAGTAGACTGGAAGACAAAGTAGTTACCATCAGCCGCGCCCAGGGCAGCATCACCTTCCCGGCCAACCTCATGCCGGTGGCCGCCATGAACCCCTGTCCCTGCGGCTACTAAGGCGATCCCGTCAAGGAGTGTAGCTGCCCGCCGATGATGGTCTCCAGGTACCAGAAGCGTATCAGCGGGCCCCTGCTGGACCGGATAGATATCTTTGTCGACGTGCCCCGGGTGGACTACGAAAAGCTGGCCGACGACCGGGTGGGCGAGAAGGGCGAGGCGGTGCAGGCCCGGGTGGAAAAGGCCCGGGAGGTCCAGCGGCGGCGCTTCGCCGGGACCCCGCTCACCTGCAACAACGAGATGACGCCGGTGGAAGTCCGACAGTTCTGTTCGACGGACACCGCCACCCGGAGCCTCCCGCGCACCACCATTGAACGGATGTCCTTTTCCGCCCGGACGTTCCACCGCGTCCTCAGGCCATGCCCTGAGGCAGCCGAACGGGGCTCCAGCATCATCGCCAACCCTTCGGCAGGCTCAGGGCAAGCTCTTGCCGGCACCCACCAGAGCCAGTCCACCCACCTGGCCGAAGCAATGCAGTACAGGCCCAGAAGTTTGGTGCAAGACAGGTGGTGGCCCGTGCAAACAGGGTCTTGTGAGATGCTTCAGTAACTGATATTATTTCCTATGAAGTGACTCCCGACGCACGACAGCGCGAAAAAGGAAGCAATACCGATGGTCGGGGATACAAAGCGCAAGAAGCTCATCCTGCGAATTGCTGACCGCATAAAGCGTGAATATCAGCCGGAAGAGATCATCCTCTACGGTGAAGTCGATTTGGCCGCGGCGGACGTGAACCGCGT
>JACQUA010000090.1 GCA_016210565.1 Chloroflexota bacterium | reverse complement strand
TCCCGCGCCCCGCCCCGAAAGAACTTGTCCTGAGCGAAGCGAAGGATTCTTCGACTACGCTCGCTGCGCTCGCTTCGCTCAGAATGACATTTTCATCCTTCATGGCGCTTGGCCGGCCAAGCATGGAGGATTGATTTGTCATTCGAATTTCGTCATTCGTCATTTATTTGGTCATTCGTCATTCGGACTTCGTCATTCATCCAGGGGGTGCGCTATCAAACAGGCAAAATCAAAACGGCTTTTCCGGCAAGCGCAGCAATACCTCCCCGGCGGGGTGGACAGCCCGGTGCGGGCCTTCAAGGCCGTGGGCGGGACCCCGCCCTTCATCAAACGGGGCCTGGGTTCCCGTCTCCATGACGAGGACGGCAACGAGTTCATAGACTACGTCTGCTCCTGGGGCGCCCTCATCCTCGGCCACGCCCACCCCGCGATCGTCGCCGCCCTGCAAGACGCCGCGGAGCGCGGCGCCAGCTACGGCGCCCCCACCGCGCTGGAGGTCCAGTTAGCCAGGCTCATCTGCGGGGCCATGCCGTCCATCGAAATGCTCCGCTTCGTCAACTCCGGCACCGAGGCCACCATGAGCGCGCTGCGCGTCGCCCGGGCCTTCACCGGCCGGGACAAGATCGTCAAATTCGAGGGCTGCTACCACGGCCATTCCGACGGCCTTCTGGCCAAGGCCGGCTCCGGGGCCATGACCCTGGGTCTCCCCGGCACCCCCGGCGTCCCCGCTTCGTACACCCGGGAGACCCTGGTGGCGCCGTACAACGACCTCCGGTATTCAGAAACCCTCTTCCACACCTGGGGTAAAGAGATCGCCGCGGTCATCGTTGAGCCCGTCGCCGCCAACATGGGGGTGGTGCTCCCCGCCCCGGACTTCCTGCCCGGCCTGAGGCGACTCACCGCCGGCTACGGCAGCCTCCTCATCTTCGACGAGGTCATCACCGGCTTCCGCGTGGCCTACGGTGGCGCCCAGGCCATCTACAATATCACGCCGGACCTCACCTGCCTGGGCAAGATCATCGGCGGCGGCCTGCCCGTCGGCGCCTACGGCGGGCGCAAAGACATTATGTCAATGATCGCCCCCCTGGGACCCGTCTACCAGGCGGGGACCCTTTCCGGCAATCCCCTGGCCATGACTGCCGGCATCGCGGCCCTCAAGATACTCTCCCGTCCCGGCGTGTACGATAGACTGGAAGAAAAGGCCGCTTTACTGGAGAAGGGCTTTCAGCAAATCGCCAGCCACCCCGCAAGGCTGAAGCCATGGGCTACCCCTCCCTCGGAGACCGGCAAACAGAAGCTCATCATCAACCGCACCGGCTCCCTGTTGACCCTGTTCTTCGCGGACAAGCCCGTGACCGACTATGCTTCGGCCAAAGCGGCGCGCACCGACCTTTACGGGGCCTTTTTCCACCGCATGCTCGAGCGGGGCGTCTACCTGCCGCCATCGCAGTTCGAGGCCCTGTTCGTCTCCACCGCCCACACCCGCGCCGACATCCAGCAGACCCTCGAAGCCGCCGAACAGTCCATAGTCGTTAGTCCGTAGCGGCACGCTGCCGCGTGCCATCTCCTCTCCCTCGATGGGAGAGGACTAAGGAGAGGGTGATTCAATGCCCTATGCCGGCTTCCTGTGCCGGCATTTCTTACGTCCTGATTCCACTTGCGCGAAGCACCACACCCGGCTATGATAGTCGCTGGAGGTGAAAATGGTCCAAACTAACCCCACCAGGAAGAAGTCCACGTTCTTTATCAGCCAGGACCTCCTGGCGGAAATAAAGCAACTCCTCGCCGAGAAGCGGGCGCGCTCCCGGAGCGCCCTGGTTGAAGAGGCGCTGCGGGACTACATCGCCAGGATGAAGCGGGAAACCCGCCGGGAGCGGTATGTCGAAGCCAGCCGCGACCCGCTGTTTCTGTCAGACCTCGAAGAGATCGAGACGGACTTCTCTGACGTTGATGCTGAAACCGCGAGGATGATCTCATGACGGACTCCTGGCCCAGGGCCAGCCCGGGTATTCATGATATAATCCAATTATCTCCGCATGGAGGTAAACGTGGTCGCTAAAATAAATGTGTCTCTCCCCGAGGACGTTCTGCAAGAGATGGATAGGGCCGCGAAAGAGGCTCATTCCAGCCGCAGCGCCTTCCTCGTCCAGGCAGTCAAGCACTTCCTGGAGGAACGAGAGGAAGCGAAAAGGAGGCAACGGCGGCAGGAGGCAGCGGAGAAGATAGTCCGCCTTGCCGACGAGATCGGCCCCTGGGATGCCGCAGCCGAGGTCCTGAAATGGCGTCAACAACATTAGTGCTCGACGCCTCAGTGGGAGTGAAGTGGCTCAGCGGCATCGGCGAGGCCGATGTCCCTGCGGCCAGGCGGATCCTCGACCAGCATGCGCGGGGCGATACGCGCATCATAGTCCCCGACCTTTTCTTCCACGAGGTGTGCAACGCTCTGGTGCACAAATCGTCGATAACGGTGGAACAACTCATGAACGCCATGACCACGCTGTTTGAACTCGACCTATCGGTGTTCTTCGCCAGCGCCGAAAGGCTTCGCATTGCGGCCCGGCTGGCCCGCGCAGCGCTGATCACCGAGTATGACGCCATTTATGTCATTGCAGCCACCGACAGCCGTTGCCCGCTGGTCACGGCGAACCCAAAGCACCAGGGAAAGTCCGGGGAAACGCCCTGCCAGGTTATCCCTCTCGGACAGTTCCGCCCCTGAACGCTTCCCCGCCCGACGCCACCCGGTGTCCCCGGCTAATCTCTCATGCTCGCCCCAGCCGCGTCAATTCCTGTCGCGCCCTTCCCCCATAATAGCACCATAACCCCACCCGGGCGTCGCCCAAAGACGCCAGGACACAAAAGAAGGCGAACACCTTTGTGCCTTCGTGTCTTTGTGTGAGGTTGCACCCCGGCCGGAGCCGGAACCACCAATGAACACGAGATAACCCCGTATTATGCATGGCCAGCGGCGGGGCGTCCCGATACCATCGGGATGGCTTCAGCCTTGCAGGGCGGGGCAAACGGTGTCATAATACCACTGGCGCCGCCGCAGGACAGGCGTCCCTGCCTGCCAGTAGGACGGGCATCTTGCCCGTCAGTAGGACAGGCGTCCTGCCCGTCCAGTAGGATGGGCATCTTGCCCGTCCAGTAGGATGGGCATCTTGCCCGTCAGCAGGACAGGCGTCCCTGCCCGTCAGTAGGACAGGCGTCCCTGCCTGTCCAGCACATCAAAATGAGGAGGCTTGCTTGAGACCCGGTGACATCCTGCAGCGCTCGACCCGGCTGACCCGGATTCAACACCTGCTCCACCGGAACCCGAGGGGTTTGACCGCGAGGGAACTCGCGGACCTGTGCGGCGTCTGCGTGCGCACCGTCCAGCGCGACCTCCTTTCCCTTCATGACCTCAAGATACCCCTTACCCAGACGGAGGAAGGATACCGCTACGCCATCCTGGGCGGCTACTTCCTTCCCCCGGTGGCCTTCTCCCTTTATGAGGCGATGGCCGTGTTCCTCGCCTCGCGCCTGGCGCTGCGCCAGATTGACGAAAACAACCCCCACATGGCGGCGGCCCTCGGCAAGATAGCGGCCGTCCTGCCCTCGGAGCTGGCCGGGCGCATGAAAAAAGCGGTCCAGGCCATCGGCAAGAAGGCCTCCAACCCCGGCTTCATCGCCGTTTTCGAGAACGTGGCCGTTGCCTGGAGCACCCAGCGCCGGCTCAAGATAAACTACCTTTCCCTCAAGAGCAGCGAAGAAAAGGAATGGCTCCTGGAACCCTACTTTGTGGACATGACGGGCGTGGGCTATTCCACCTACGTTATCGGACGGGCGCTCCGCAAAGAGATTGACGAAATCACCACCTTCAAACTCGAACGGATCAAGAAGGCCGAAATCCTCGAAGAGACCTTCGAGATACCCGCGGGACTGGACCTGGGCAAGCTCCTGGCGTCAAGCTGGGGTATTATGACCGGCGAGGAGACCGTGGTCAAGCTCAAGTTCTCCCCGGCGGTCACCCGCAGGGTTAAAGAGTCCGTCTGGCATCCCTCGCAGCAAGTCACCGAGTTGCCCGATGGCGGCTGCCTCCTGACGGTCAGGGTGGGCAGCACCCTGGAGATGACGCCGTGGATCCGGGGCTGGGGCGCCGACGTGGAGGTCCTGGCCCCCGAGCGCCTCCGGCAAGAAATGATAGAGAACGCCCAACGGACGCTGGCAAACTACGGCGCCCACCCGGTACGACAGGCCTCCGTGCCTGTCGCTTCCCGGCGCCGTGATCTGCATCCGTAATCTGTGATCTGTAATCAATAACCCGGACAAGTCGAAACCAAAAAGTTGGAGCGAAAACAATCAGCTTTGAGCCAGATTGGCCTTAGAAAATATCTTGCCATTTTCGCGCAAGACTTTACCGATAACCGAGTAATCTGTGATCTGCCCTGATGCTGGAACAATTCACCGTCTACAACCTGAAATTCGATTGCGAGGCAACGGCGCCGATCGTCTTCACCCGCAACACCGGCTCGGTCCTGCGCGGGGCCCTTTATGGGGCGCTGCGCCGCGACTTCTGCCTGAACCAGCGCCTCACCTCGTGCCGCGATTGTCCCACCGCCGACCTTTGCCCCATCTGCCAGCTCGTGGCCACGGTCGACCGGGACAGCCCCCGCGGCGTTGAAGTACCCCGCCCCTTTGCCCTGGAACCTGTGGTTTCGGATAACCTGTGCTACCGTCCGGGCGAGACCTTTTCCTTCGGCCTCACGCTATTCGGCAAATCCCTCAGCCTGTTTCCCTACGCCATCCTGGCCATCCAGCACATGGGCGAGCTTGGCATCGGCCGCCGCTTCCCCATTGGACTCCAGGCTCCCGACTCAACACTCCGGACTCCCGACTCAAGACTCCAGACTCAAGACTCCAGACTCAAGACTCGTTCGGGCCTTTTCCGCCTTATCCGGGCATCAGTGGTAAACCCATTGACGCAATTACAAAAAACCATTTACTCCCCTGAAAGCCAGATGGTCACCGTCCCTGACGTTCCCGTGACGCACCGGGACGTTCTGGAACACTGCGCCAGGATGGAGCAGCCCCTCGCCGTGAAGCGGCAGCCGGGGGGTAGGCCGGACGGAGCTGACGCCACCGACGGCAACGGCGGTCATCTCTCGATCAAAATCAGTTTGCTGACCCCCATGCGTCTGGTGGACAGGGGCGCCCTGGTGCACCGGCTGACCTTCCCCGTCTTCATCAAGAGACTGTACGAGCGCCTGACCCTTCTGGAAGATCGATATGGCGTTGGTCCGGCGACCCCCTCACCGGACCTCCCCGGCGAAGCCGGGGAGGTCCGGGTGGTCGAAGACCACACGCGATGGCTCGACCTGACCAGCTACAGCCGGAGACGCAACGCCAGCACGCCTATGGGAGGACTGGTGGGAGAAGTCGCCTTCGAGGGGCCGCTGGGGACCTTCCTCCCTTTGCTGATCTGGGGCCAGTTCACCCACCTGGGCAAAGATGTCACCAAAGGAAACGGATGGTACCGTGTAGATTGAAGATTCAAAATTCCAAGATTCAAAATTCGAAGATTGAAAGATTCCCTACTGGGTTCTGGATTCTGGATTCTTCTTTTGACACCGACTACTGACTACGCGCTACTCACTACTGGATTCTTCCCATGTCTCCTGACAGCAAAGAACTGATCGTAGACCGTTTCGGCGTCTTCCTGGGAAAGCACTCCGAGAGACTCAAGGTTTCCTTGAAAGGCGAGGTCCTGGAAGAGCGTCCCTTCTATGGCCTGGAGCACATCCTTATCGCTTCCGGCGGGGTTTCCCTGTCCAGCGACCTCATCGAAGAGTGCGCCGGGCGAGGCATACCCATCAGCTTCGTCTCCTGGACCGGCAAGCCCTACGCCAAACTCATGGCCCCGGGCCTGGTGGGGACGGTGAAAACGCGGCGGGAGCAACTCATGGCCTATCTCGATGACCGGGGACTGAAACTCGCCAGGGCCTTTTCCAGCGGCAAGGTCAGGAACCAGGCCTCGCTGCTAAAATACATGGCCAAGTACCGCAAAGAGACCGACCCGGAGCTTTTCGAAAAGATCAGGGTAGCCGCCGAATCCCTGGAGGACTTCTCCCGGCGCATAGAGCAGGTCGAAGCCCCTGACGCTGAAGCGGCGCGGCAGGAGATACTCACCCTGGAGGCCCACGCCGCCAAAATGTACTGGGAAGCCGCCCGGGACCTGCTCATTCCGGAGATCGAGTGGAAAGGGCGGGAGACGCGGGGCGCCCAGGACCTGGTCAACTCCATGCTCAACTATGGCTACGGCATCCTCTACTGCCAGGCGGAGCGGGCCACAGTGCTGGCGGGCCTTGACCCCTACGCCGGCTTCCTCCATGCCGACCGGGCGGGGAAGCCCAGCCTGGTCCTGGACCTGGTGGAAGAGTTCCGCCAGATGGCGGTAGACAAAGCGGTTTTCGGCCTGCTCAACAAGGGTGTGAAAGTGGAGCAGGACGCAGAGGGGAGGCTGGCCGAGGCCAGCCGCCGGACCATTGCCGAGAAGGTCAACGAGCGGCTGGACGGCGAAGAGCCCTACGAAGGCAAGAGGCACAAACTCCGCACCATCATCCAGATGCAGGCGCGGCGCATCGCTGCCTTCGTGCGTGGCGACGGCGGGGACTACCGGGCCTGGGTGGGGCGGTGGTAGACCAAGAGCCGCACGGCGGGTCGAGAGGTCGGCGAAAGGCTTCAGAGACCAACAAAAACATCTAGTTTCGGTACCCTAGTGTGCGGCGCTTGACAAGACGGAAATTGATGGTACAATTAGCGGTGTGTTACCAAGAAAAACATCTAAGGAACATCTGCTCCTCGGCTACAAAGAATTCCATATTCTGACCGACTCCGGCAATGGACTGACGTTCTTGCTTCCCGGAGACTCAATCCGGCTTCAACGGCTAGTATTCGAGTTGCTGAAAAGGGTAGCCCCTCGTGATTTCGAAAGTTGTTCGTGGCGAATTCCTGATGGCGGCGTTCCCGACGTTCTCGGTGTCGTCGCCGCGTTATTTCCTGAGGCAATTCTACTACAATCTTCAAACCTTGGCAAAGCTGGACCAGCGGGTGGCGCTCCGGGTGCGAGGCCCCCATGTCGGCTTGGGGGAAACGACTGCTATATATAGCGTCTTAGCAAGTGCGCATTGCTTTCTGAATCTATTATCAATTTAGACAGATACGGGAAACATGCGCAATTATTTATGTCGTTGCATATAGATCGAGAAGGAATTAAAGTTGTCTGAAACTGTCGGTCCTGCGGGTTATCATTGGACAGGTCACCCTTTGGTCGATATGGGCGTTGCCACCCTTACGGCATTCTCAGGCCGAAACAGGCCCGAAGAAATGACTCCGGACGACCTGGAAAAATTTGCAAAATATGCCGAGCAAGCCTACTTCACGCCAGCAGTTTCCGGTTACCTCACCGTACTGTTCACGGCCAATTATATCAACCCCAGCTGGACAGCGGCCAACAAGCATGGGCATGTCGCGAACATACTGAGGAGTTTCAAAGTGATCCCCGATTCGGCTCTGCCCCCTTGCAGCTACTGCGGCAGGCCTTCAATCCACGTGCCTTATATTGACGCTGCTCGCGGTTCCAGGGCATATCGGGATCTGGTGCCGATGCTGAGCGGCGAGAGAATTGCCAACTTCTTCCCAGATGGTGACCGGGGCTTATCTCTATGCGCGCTTTGCGTTGTCGCTCTTCAGGCTCTTGCTATCGGCGCGCCGATGTGCGAAGGGCGCGCCCTGATTATATTTTCGGATAGTCCTGAGTTGATGATGGGTATCGTAAATGCCTGGCTTCCCGAACAGCGCAAGCGAATTCAATTGTCGCAGGCTACCGGCGAAAAACCAGCGAAACTTGCCAGACCGCGCAGCAGGCTGATAGAGAAAATGGAAGAACTGCAAGAGCAACGGGCACAACAGGGCAGGCTGACCATGTATCTTCTGTCCAACAGCGGCCAGGGGCCTTCGGTTGAAATCCATGAGCTCCCAGCCACCATCACCTCTTTCACCGCTAGAGCGAAAGCCCAAAAGTACAGAGAAGCCTGGAAAGATCTGGTCCAGCGGGCTTGGGAACGGCCGAGCAAGGACGCTTCTTTTGAAGACGACCGACCCCGGCTTCGAAACTACCTCTACGAAGACCTCTTCTCGCTACCGGACCAGGCAGGGAGATTCATAAGGGTGCATTTTTTGCGCAAAGCACGCCAATTACGGGCAAGCAAACAGGCAGAAACCAACCCCGCGGCTTTGTTTGGGGGCTGGCGCGACGCACAATCTGTCAGTTGGAACCTGACAGAACTTTTCGCAAAGGAGGTGATAGCAATGGAAAAACAGCGCATCGATTCAATTAAGCAACTTGGAGATAGGCTGGCTGAGGAGATTGTAGCCACAAACGACCGCAATTTGTGGTGGAGCACGTATGCAGCGCAGGGCTACCCGGGCATCCGAAACGCCTTGATTCGCCAGAGCAGGAAGTCCATCGCCGACGGCAGACAGCCTGTGATCTCTTTCGACCACTTTCTCACGGTGTTTGAGGAAGGGGAGGAACTGGCCAGGGTTGATTGGCGGTTGGCCTGGGATCTGGTGCTGATCCGTTTGATCGAGCAACTCCACGCCAAGAAATGGTTTGAACAGAATAAAAAGGTTCTCGAATCAGAAGAAGAAAAAGCATAAGGAGGTACATCATGTCTTTTCTTACCGGTTTGATTCTAGTGGATGCCCCTGCATCAGCCCTGAACAACGCGCCACAAGCCGAAGGTGCTCGTACAGAGAATGTAATCCCTGTAAAGCAAATTAGAAGCAGGGAAGGCCCATATCCATATGTGTCTGCCCAGGCATTCCGCTACTGGCTGCGAACGACTCTCGAAAACACACCCGAGTTGGAGTGGAAGGCAGCGCCCGTATTCCGCGAAAAAAAGATAGCCTACACGGACGCTAATCCCCTGGAATGGTGGGATGACGATTTGTTCGGGTATATGCGGGCGCCTTCTAAGAAAACCGACGCCGTGGAAGCCCGTGGAAAAGATAAGACGCGCGAGGTGGAAACTCCCACGGCAACCGAAATTACAAGGGTATCACCATTCCGCGTTAGCACCCTGGTGTCGATCGCCCCCGTTTCAATAGTTGATGACTTCGGGACAATGAGTCGACAGGAGGGCGATCCAGTGCCCCACGAACACCAGTTCTACCGCACAGTCCTCAAAGGCCTTTTCAGCCTCGACTTGAAATCCGCGGGCACCTTCAGCTACCAGGACAGGACGGGGTTTCTGAACTTGGATGATGCACGCAAAGAAAGAGCCATTAAAGACAAGCTGGAACATTTGGAAACCGAAAAAAGCTACCGGTTGCCTGCACCAGAAAGAATCAGGCGAATCAATGCGCTCCTCAAGGGTCTAGGAATTCTGTACGGCGGCGCTAAACAGGCCATCCACTATACGGACGTGACTCCCTCGGTCTTGATGGCCATGATTACTAAAGGGGGCAACAACCCCTTGCACTACGTGATCACCCCCGACGGCAAAGGACTCCCTGTTGTTCATGCCGAAGGCCTTGAAGAAATGGCCGCCGTCTGGAAAGACCAGATAATGTCGAAGTTATACGTTGGATGGGTTCAAGGCTTCCACGATGCCGAGAGGGAAAAACTCAAAAAAGCGCTAGACACTCTGTCCCTGACAAAAGGGTATAGCCTGGGACACCCCCGGAAAATGATAGACGAAGTAGTAGCCGACCTTGCCAAGGCCGAAAATCAGGCATGGCTCGCATAGGGGGTGATCGCATTGAGGGTGCTCCGAATTGAACTTGAGGGGATAACATGCTCCTTTCGGTACCCGCACGTGCACGTGGGAAGACAGCCCACTTTTCGCATGCCTCCCCCAGCCACCATCTACGGCCACATTTGCAGCGCTGCAGGTGAATGGATCGACCCGTCATCGCTGCGTTTTGGCTATTCATTCTCCGCCTCAGGCAGGGGCAATGATTACGAGCACATATACCAACTTAGTCCGGGTAGCGGCAAAAAAGACAAGAAATGGGCACAAGTCGAAAATCTGAAAGGGGACATGGTTCCAGTACGGCGCGATTTCATGTTACATCCGAAACTGGTGTTGTACATCGACTCGCCGGAAGATCTGGAGCACCTGTTCCAGAGCTTTCAATCCCCCCGCTACCCCGTCATATTGGGGCGGTCCCAAGATATGGCCGGATACCGCAGCGTAGAAATCACTAACCTTGAAACTGCTGGCAAGGGCTACTTTGAAAACACCCTGCTGGCATGGACGTTTAGAATGCGGACCAAGCTCGGAACTCCGGTACTTATGCCAAAGTTCATTGACACACAGGACCGCCAACGGGTTTCCTGGGCACCCTACATCGTGCTGGAGAACCGCCTCTTCCTTTCGGACAAGCCAGTGCCGGAACAGATGGCATCCCCCAGCACCATCGAGCGGATTGAAAGTGATAAGGAGCTGTGGGTTGACCCGGATACGCCGGAGGTCCGAGATTCCAAACGGATCATAGTCTGGCACACCTTCCAGGGAGATTGAGCGCATGCCTTCGCCCTGCGAATTATCCGAGATATGGGCAAAAAGCCCATCTGACGGGGGTCACGGAGAAAGCTTAGTCCACCATACATCGAAGGCGTTGCTGGCCTTGGGCCGCCTGAGTCAACGCATGCCGTTCTTGCCTCAACTGGCCGGCGACCCTCGCCTCTGGCATAGGGCATTCTGGTCGTGCTGCCTTCACGATGCCGGAAAAGTTGCGGAAGGATTTCAGGCGGTGCTCCACGGGCAATCACAGCGTTGGGGTCATCGCCACGAGATTCTCTCACTGGCCTTCCTGCCGTGGGTAGTTCCCGCCGACTCTGCGGATTTCCCCTGGATTGCCGCCTGCATCGCGGCCCACCACAAAGATGCAGCGGAAATATTTGGGCGCTACAATCCCAAACTTGACCCCGACGACCTCGACCTGGGCGGCCTAGTAGCAAACCTGTCCCCCGAAGAAGCTCGTGCGCTATTGGGTTGCTTAGTTCAAAGAGCGCCAGAGTGGATTGTCAGCTTCGGGTTCAAGGACGCTAATGTCAGTCCATATTCAATAGACAAGCATGGCGTTAACACCAACTCGACCGCCTTCGTCCAACTGGCGCTAAGTAACATACTCATTTCCTTGAAGGCATACCAAAAATTATTCGCCAGTCTCTCGCGCAGCACGGCTGACACCCAGGAGAATAAGATTGCTTTGGTACTGCGGGGCCTTGTCAGCCATGCCGACCATCTATCCTCGGCGAACGCTCCCCCATTCCCCGACCTCACATTTCTTTCCCCGGAGGAATTGGCCGGCCGGTTGAATCTCGAACGCTTCCACGCCCACCAACGGAGCGCTGCCCAAACGCGGGGGTCCATAATGTTAATGGCTCCAACAGGAAGCGGCAAGACGGAGTCCGCTTTGCTGTGGGCCTACCGGCAGCAGACGGCCGAACAAACTGGACAGACCCTAATTTACCTGCTGCCGTATCATGCCAGCTTGAACGCGATGCGGCAGCGGTTACATGGCCTATTTCCGTCCGTAGAGGTAGCCCTTCTGCACGGAAGGGCTGTCGAAGCATTGTATCGGGAACTTTCGCTCCTGGAGTACACTCCCGCCGACGCTGAACGCTCCGCACGCCGACTTAATGAACTGTCTCGCCTGTACCACTCTCCAATTTGGTGCGCCACCCCCTACCAGCTCCTAAGAGCAGCCTATCGCTTGCCGGGCTACGAGATCCTTTGGACGAGTCTTTCCGGAGCGATGGTCGTGATAGACGAAGTGCACGCCTATGAGCCGGCGCGAATTGGCATGTTTCTCGAATTGTTGGCAGAGCTTAAGACGCGATGGGCAGTGAAGACCTGTTGTATGACCGCCACCATGCCTTCCTGGATGGCCCGGTTAGTACGGGAAAGCATCGTAGACGAAGAAATACCAGTTGATGAGGGGCTGCTGAGCACTCTTCATCGCCACAAACTGCAACTAATAAACGGGCAAATTGCCGATGGCGTGGTGTCAAATCTCGTGGGTGCCGAGGTGAACAGCGGGCATTCCGTGCTCGTGTGCGTAAACACTGTAGCTGATGCTCAGCGAGTATATTGCAGCCTGAAGCAATTGCTGGGGCCAGACAGGGTGATGCTCCTCCATAGCAGATTTAGCATGCGCGACCGCCTGCAGAAAGAAGAACAATTGGAACGCAATTTTCATTCAAAAAAGGGACGAGGGGCGGCAATGGCAGTGGTGGCGACGCAAGTTATCGAGGTTAGCCTGGACCTGGATTTTGACACACTCATTACCGAGGCGGCTCCGCTCGAAGCCCTAATCCAGCGGTTCGGCCGCGTAAACCGTCTAGGCAAGAAGGGTACGGTTCCCGTAAGAGTCCTGACTACACCCTCCGGTGGTTCTCTGAAGATCTACGACGCCCGCCTGATAGAAGAGGCTCTAAAGGCAATCCATCAGAGGAACGAAACTACACTGGACGAACTAACCATTCAGCAGCTTCTGGATGCGACTTACCAAGCCACCGGCCTCGATCGTGAGTACACTGAAAAAGTGAAACTGCACCGACACGAGTTCCGTCAATCCTGCCTGGCCTCTCTCAGAGCTTTCCAGAGTGACTCATCCCTGGAAGAGGATTTTGACAGGTTGTTTGACGGTACTGAGATTCTTCCCGCCATTCTTCAAAAGGAATATGAAACCAAAAGAAATGAATCCATTTTGGAGGCGAAAGAACTGCTCGTACCTGTCCCGTACCGCCAGCTTCACTGGATGAAAGACCGGATACGCTGGAATAAGGACTGGAAGCTGCGCATCGGCGATCTGCCTTACGATGCAGAAATGGGATTATCAGTGAAAACACCCGGCAGATGACGGCCACCGAGGAGACGATAGTGACCTACCTTCCAGCAAGCTGGAGCCATCTCCGCCACTAAAGAGGGCGAAACTGGCGCCAACTACATTCAGCCTGTGCAACACCGACGTTCAGCATAGTTGGCGGTCGTGTATAATGTTGTTGTCCCTTTTTTGGAGAGAGCCAGTGGTTGCCAAAGTCAATATATCCATGAGAACAGGCCTGCTGGAACGGACAGACAAGGAGGGGAGAGAGCCTCGCACCTCTCGCAGCGCCTTGATCGCCAGGGCCATCGAACACTGGCTCGAAGAGCACGAGCGAGAAAAACGGAAAGACAAACGCCTTCAGGCATCACTTGTCATCGACAAATTCCGTGAGGAATTCGGCGCGTGGGACGGCACTGCTGAGGTACTCAAATGGCGCGAAAGGCATTAGCGCTGGACTGGCCTGATAGATGTATGATAGCGTTATCGCTGATATGGAGAGAACAATGGTTACTAAAATAAATGTATCCATAAGAGACGAGCTATTGGAACGGCTGCACAATGCGGCAAAGGAATCCCACAGCGCCCGCAGCGCCTTGATCGCGCAGGCCGTCGAACGTCTGTTGGAAGAGAAGGAACAGGAACAGCGGAAAAAGAAAATGCGAAAGGCGGCCGAGGCAATGGACCGGTTCCGTGAGAAGTTCGGCGATTGGGACGCTACCGCTGAGGTGCTGAAATGGCGCGAGCTACGCTAGTCCTCGACGCTTCGGTCGGAGTGAAATGGTTTTCCTCCACCGGCGAAGACAAT
>JACQUA010000081.1 GCA_016210565.1 Chloroflexota bacterium | reverse complement strand
GGATGTGCCAGTGCCCCGGGGAATCGGGGCCTTTGACGGTCAAGCCATCTTCGACAAAGGGGGCATCAATATCCTGGATGCCAGGGGCGCTGGCGACTTTGCCGGCGGCACCTCTACGAACATACAATTCCCCGTCGGCTCGTCCGTCGGGCAGGTAAACTTTGCCGGCTATCAGACCAGCGGGAACCCGCAGCCCCCGGCCGCGCTGGTGCAACTGACGCCCAGGCTCACTGGCAGTTCCGCTATGGCCTATAACCTCGATGTCTCGTTCTTCACCATTTCCGATGGGTTTGGTGGAGGGTTGATTCTGGACGGAACGAAGACGCTGTCTTTCAGACGCGGGGATGCCAGGGCCGATGGCGCTGTGAACATGAGCGATGCGCTGTACATTGCCCAGAGCCGGGTGGGAATCCGTGCCTTGGGGCTTGACCCTCTGAACAACACGCACCCGGTCAATGCCGCCTCGGTGAAAATCGATGACCTGGTCAACGGAGACAAGGTGGACATGAATGACGCCCTGTATATCGCCCAGTCCCGGGTGAACCTCAGGGATGCCAGTTTCAACTGGATGACGCAATAAGGAGAGTCGCGCGGTCAAGCAGTTCGCGGCCAGTCTGGCACGGCAGGACTTCTGCCCCTGCCGTGCCAGATCCACCGCCAGGGTCCCTGGTCTGGAGTCTGGAGCGGGCACGGCGCGCCGTGCCGCTACGGTTTCTGTCTCAACTCTCTGTCTTTGAGATGTCACACATTTGTCATACTGTTCTTCCGGATTTTGTATCTTTGCGGCATCGCGTATGGTAAATTAGCAGTGGGCCAATCCAGCATTTTGGATTCCGGACGCCAGCCGCTACAGAGCCAGGCTTTGTGGGGATGACGATGGGTAGTCTCCGGTCTTCAATTTGTCATCTGTGATCTCCTGTCAAGTTCTTAGCGGTGGCGCCCCTGTGTCCATTTGTCCTGAAAGAGGGGAGAGAGAAATTCCCGTTGCCTGAAAAAGAGACTCTAGTCGTATGCGTTAGCCCGGCATGGCTGTAGTCTGTTGGTGTTATCGACCGAACTCTGCATTTTGGAACCTCAACACACCGGTCCCCTTGGGTGGCAGGGCAAGCTTGGTGGGGATGAGGGGGGCTAATCTGCAGTGGTCGGTTTGTTATCCGATCCGCGCATCGAATTCCCCGAGGAGGTAACCGGTGTCCATTATCCTGGGAGAATGCAGAAGAAAGTTCCCATTGGGTTTAGTGGGAGAAAAGCCCCGCCATCATCGGAAAGAACGTGGATACGGTCCGAAAACGTCAGTTAAGAAGGTCTTCCATAGGGGTGGCAGTGTCCTGTTTCGCCTGGCCACCATATTCTTTCTGCTGGCCGGCGCGTTATTGGTCTCCCCCTCCGCCGCCAAAGCGCAGCCTGCCGCCGAGGTCTGGGGTTGGGGTGGTAACCAAATGGGCCAACTGGGCAACGGCACTTTTTCTGGAACTGGTAGCTCTATGCCGGTGCAGGTGCTTGGCCAGGGCGGGACCGGATTTCTGACCGGGGTAACCGCTGTCGCTGCCGGCTATTATCACAATCTGGCGCTGAAGTCCGACGGGACCGTCTGGGCCTGGGGGTGGAACCCCGAGGGCCAACTGGGCGACGGCACGACTAATAACTCCTCGACGCCGGTTCAGGTGCTTGCTCCAGTCGGTGAAAGCGGATTTCTCACCGGGGTGACGGCCATCGCTGCCGGCCTAGGGCACAGCCTGGCTCTGAAGTCCGACGGCACCGTCTGGGGGTGGGGTCTTGACGAAACCGGCCAACTGGGCATCGGCTGGCCCGGCCCCCCCCCCTACCCCATCAGCTCTAGGCCGCTTCAGGTGGTCGGCCCTGGCGGGGTGGGGTTTCTGACCGGAGTGACGGCCATCGCGGCCGCGAGTCACAACAGCACCGCCGTGAAGTCCGACGGCACTGTCTGGACGTGGGGGTGGGATGGCATGAGCGGGCAACTCGGACTGGGCATTTTTTATAGTGGTGAACACCATACGCCGGTTCAGGTGGTTGGTCCAGGCGGGGTCGGATTCCTGACCGGGGTCACGGCCATCGCCACTTCCTGGACGGTCGAATTTACTCTGGCCCTGAAGGCCGACGGGACTGTTTGGGCCTGGGGTAGCAATGAA
The DNA here is from genome assembly GCA_016210565.1 of Chloroflexota bacterium. Lineage (GTDB taxonomy): Bacteria > Chloroflexota > Dehalococcoidia > JACQUA01 > JACQUA01 > JACQUA01. Next base: position 3,663 of record JACQUA010000081.1, on the reverse strand, counting down.
CATGGCGCGTTGGGCAACGGCATCGCTGGGTGGCAGAACGACAGCAACAGCGCCGCGCCGGTTCAAGTGGTCGATCCAACTAATCAAACCGGATTTCAAAACGGTTTTCTCATCGGGGCCACGGCCATCGCTGACGGCGGCGGGCACGGTATGGCCCTGAAGTCCGACGGGACTGTCTGGGCCTGGGGAAAGAACACCACTGGCGCTCTGGGCAACGGCGCGTTTAGCTCCAGCGTGCCCTTCGGCATCGCTGTTCCGGCGCCGGTGAAAGGGCCAAACGGGATTGGGTTTCTCAGCGATGTGAAAGCCATCGCTGGCGGCGAGGCGCATAGTCTGGCCCTGAAGAACGACAACACCGTCTGGATCTGGGGGGGCCAGGTTGCCGGGTCCGTGAGCACGACGCCGGTCCAGGTGGTAGGTCCGGGCGGGACGGGATTTCTAACCGGGGTGACCGCCATCGCTGCCGGCACTACCCACAGTCTGGCGCTGAAAAACCCTGCGGCGCCTGTTACCCCCACGCCAACACCCGGTCCATCTCCTACACCCACGCCGGCGCCTACCGCTACGCCTTCACCAACACCGGCGGCGACGGCTACGCCTACACCCTCACCAACCCCTTCGCCATCCCCAAGCCCGTCTCCGTCACCGATGCCGTCCCCTACGGCGACACCCGCTCCCACACCCACACCAACGCCTGTGGAGTGTACGACGGCGGAGGTCTGGGCCTGGGGTAATAATGAACATGGCCAACTGGGCAACAACTCTATCATTCTCAATACCTCTACTCCGGTCCAGGTGACCGGTCTCACCGGGGTGAAGGCCATCGCTGGCGGCCTGCTTGGGAGCCTGGCTCTGATGGACAACGGCACCATCTGGAGCTGGGGTAGCTTGGGTTACGGCGGCGGTCTCACCGGGGTGATGGCCATCGCTGCCGGCTACTATCACAATCTGGCCCTGAAGAACGACGGCACCGTCTGGGCCTGGGGGAGTAATAATGTCTACGGGCAACAGGGCTATTATGACCCGTTTAACCCTAACGGCTCCGCGACGCCGGTCCAGGTGACCGGTCTAAGTGGGGTGACGGCCATCGCTGCCGGCGCGTATCACTCCCTGGCCCTGAAGAATGACGGCACCGTCTGGGCCTGGGGGAGGAATCAGTCGGGGCAACTGGGCGACAACACTATCCCCACCACCTACAGCGGTACGGCGGTTAAGGTGCGCGATCCAGGCAATACCACCGGATTTCAAAACGGATTTCTCATCGGGGTGACCGCCATCGCTGGCGGCGATAACCACAGTCTGGCGCTGAAGTCTGGCGGCACGCCTGCTAGCACCGTTTGGGCCTGGGGTAATGGTGTCTTGACTCCAGCCCAGGTACCCGGTCTACCCGGGGTGGTGACTGCCATCGCTGGCGGCACGGGCCTCGGTCTGGCCCTGAAGAACGACGGCACTGTCTGGGCCTGGGGAGATAATAACTGGGGCCAACTGGGCGTCGACCCCAACATTACCCCTGCTAGCTCGACTCCAGTCCAGGTGACCGGTCTAAGTGGGGTGACGGCCATCGTTGCTGGCAGCTACTCACACAGCCAGGCGCTGAAGTCCGACGGCACTGTCTGGGCCTGGGGGAGTAATCAATACGGCGAACTGGGCGGGGGCTCGATTGGCGGTGGCAGTTGGACGCCGGTCCAGGTGAAAGGTCCCAACGGGGTCGGGTTTCTTACCGGGGTGACGGCCATCGCCGTCGGCGGTCTCCATGGCCTCGCTCTAAAATGCGAGGCGCCTGTTACCCCCACGCCGACACCCGGTCCCTCTCCGACACCAACACCGGCGCCTACCGCTACGCCGTCGCCAACACCGGCAGCGACGCCTACGCCTACGCCTACACCCTCACCGAGTCCTTCGCCATCGCCCAGCCCGTCTCCGTCGCCGACGCCGGCCCCTACAGCGACACCCGCTCCGACACCCACACCCATGCCTGCGCCCTGTACGGCGGCGGAGTTATGGGACTGGGGACATAATTTCTGGGGCCAACTGGGCGACAACACTAATACTAACCGCTTGACTCCGGTTCAGGTGCTCGCTCCCGGCGGTCAAAGCGGATTTCTAAGCGGGGTCACCGCCATGGCTGGGGGCGAAGGCCATAGCTTGGCTCTGAAGTCCGACGGCACGGTCTGGGCCTGGGGTTGGAATAACTATGGCCAACTGGGTACCGGCAACACTACTGACAGCTCTACGCCAGTTCAGGTGCTTGGTCCAGGGGGGACCGGATTTCTAACCGGGGTGACCGCCATCGCTGCCGGCACTTATCACGGTCTGGCTCTGAAGTCCGACGGCACCGTCTGGGCCTGGGGTAGGAATCAATGGGGCCAACTGGGCAACAACACTATCCCCAGCGTCGGCGGCGCCTACAGCGCAACGCCGGTTCAGGTGCTCGGCCTGACCGGGGTGGTGACCGCCATCGCCGGCGGCTTTCAACATAGTCTGGCGCTGAAGTCCGACGGCACCGTCTGGGCCTGGGGAGTGAATTTCTGGGGCCAACTGGGCAACAACTCTAACAACTCTTTTCAGAATTTCTCAGCCAACTGGCCGCCTGTTCAGGTGGTCGCTCCAGGCGGGGGATTCCTAACCGGGGTAACGGCCATCGCTAGCAAATTCGAACACAATCTGGCCCTGAAGGGTTCCGACGGCAGCGTCTGGGCCTGGGGTAGAGATAGTAGTGGCCAACTGGGCCAGGGCGCCCTTACTGGTGAAAACTTCATGCCCCTTCCGGTGGTTGCTCCAGGCGGTCAAAGCGGATTTCTCACCGGGGTGACGGCCATCGCTGCCGGCGATGGCCATAGTCTGGCCCTGAGGAGTTCCGACGGGAGCGTCTGGGGCTGGGGTTCGAATGGCTCGGGCGAACTGGGCAACGGCACTCTCAGTTATACCAACCATACGCCGGTTCAGGTGGTTGCTCCCAGCGGTCAAAGCGGATTTCTCACCGGGGTGACCGCCATCGCTGCCGGCTGGCAACACAGTCTGGCCGTGAAGTCCGGCGGCGTCTGGGCATGGGGCGAAGAGAACGCTGGACAACTGGGCAACAACTCTACCAACTACAGTTCGACTCCGGTCCAGGTGAAAGGTCCAAACGGGGTCGGGTTTCTAAGCGGGGTGACTGCCATCGCCGCCGGCGCTAACCATAGCTTCGCTCTGAAATGCGCGGCGACTGTTACCCCCACGCCGACACCGGGTCCCTCTCCTACAGCAACTCCGGCATTTACCGCTACGCCGTCGCCAACACCAGCAGCGACGGCTACGCCAAGCCCAACTCCAATTCCCACGCCACCTGCAATACCTCCACCGGGGGATGTCTGGGACTGGGGAAATAACTACTATGGCCAACTGGACGACGGCACTACCACCGGGAGAGCCACCCCGGTCCAGGCGCGCGATCCAGGCGATCCAACCACATTTCTAACCGGGGTGATCGCCATCGCCGGCGCCAATCAGCACAGTCTGGCACTGAAGTCCGACAACACCTTACGGGCCTGGGGGTGGAATGGCTCGGGCCAACTGGGCAACGGCACTACCACTACCACTAATACCGGTCCTCCGGTCACGGTGAAAGGTCTAAACGGGGTCGGGTTTCTAAGCGACGTGAAGGCCATGTCCGGCGGCTGGGGT
>JACQUA010000088.1 GCA_016210565.1 Chloroflexota bacterium | reverse complement strand
GGGCGGGGCGCGGGACGAAAGACCCTTCGACTTCGCTCAGGGTGACAGCCTATTTTCTGAGCAATATCAAAATACCAAGTGTTCAAACACCGAAACGGTTTATCCCGAGGTCCTCGCCCCTTGCGAATTCGTTGGTTGTACCTGGTTGCAGGTTTGGAATTTTAGTATTTGTTTAGTATCTAGAGATTCGGATTTCGGACTTCTGCTTTCCCTTTGGCGCAAGGCTTTGCCCTTGACGGAGTAAGAGCCTCGCCGCCCGCCAGGTGAGAAACACAATGGTTGTAGATGGAAGAATTCGCAAACGTGCGGATAGGTTGCGCCGCTACCTGAAAATGTCCAGGTATTTCCTGGTCCCCGTGAGCGTCCTGGTCCTCATTCTACTCGGCGCCCTGTTCAACGATTCCTGGATACTTTACCGCGCGGCCTACTTCCTGGGACTGGGTGGACTATTCATTTACCTGTGGACGCGTATGAACAACCCTTCCAGCGTCGATATCCGGTTTGAAGCCTCTTCGAACCAGGTGCAGGCCGGCAACGCCATTGAGATTACCCTGGCCGCGGAAAACTCCTCCCCCTGGCCCCGGCTATGGCTCAAGACCCGCCTGCCGGTCAGCATTCCCGGCATATCGATGCAACAGGTAGTTTCCCTTCGGGGCTACGACGATCGAAAGTGGTCTTTCACCACGCCAATACTGAAGCGCGGCCTATATGACGTGGGACCGGCCAGCGTGTCCAGTGGAGAAGTGTTGCTCGTCCATGCCCGGCCCCGCGTGTATCGCCAGACGGGTGAGTTGCTCGTCTATCCCCGGACCGAGGAACTGCCCTATTTCGACCCCTTCTCCGGACGGAACCCGGCGGTAAACCTGGCCCGCAGCGCTTTCAGTTCTTCTTCTTACCAGGTCGGCGGCATACGGAATTATGTCTACGGTGACAGCATCCGCCGGGTCCACTGGCCGAGCAGCGCCAAGGCAGGCAAGCTGATGGTCAAAGTCCTGGACGCCGCGGTCTCCCGCCAGGTCTGGCTGGTGCTCGACATGCAAGCCACCGTGCATTCTCCAGAGGATGAATCGGAGGAATGCCTCGTGACCGCCGCCTCGTCGGTGGCTAAGAAACTGATCGGTGACGGGCTGTCCGTCGGTCTCCTCTTCCATGGCGCCGAGCGATACGTGCTGGCGCCCGGGCGGGGCGGCGACCACTACTGGAACATCCTGCGGGCACTGGCCGGGGCAAAAGCGGCGGGAGGCGTTTCCATCACCCAGCTCATCAGCCGAGAAAGGACGTTGCTGACACAGGGTTTTTCCGTGATATTGTTTACTCCCTTCACTCGACCCACTCTGTCCTCGGCGCTGGAAGAGCTCAGAAGCAGCGGCTGCAACCCGAGGGTGGTCCTGTGGGAACCGCCGATTCCGGCAAATAGCGGAGAAACGGCGGTCATGGCCATGAGCCTGCGTCAGTACGGGATGGCCGCTTACCGCGTGAAAACAGGTGAACCCCTGGCGCGGGCGCTGGACGACAGCCGGTCGTCGGGCTTGTTCACTCCCGCTGGAGTGGCAGGATGACTACCAACCCGGTACCGCAGGCCACCGTGCCTGCGAACCATGGATTTTGAACAAGGCAGACCCAATTCGTTGAACACGGATACCATGCCTCCCATGCGTACTCCAACGTTGGCCGGTTGCACAATAACTCACCGGCTCAAGGTCCGGCCCTCGCAGGCACGGTGGCCTGCGGTACTGGTTCTCAGGGTCCGGCCCTCGCAGGCACGACGGCCTGCGGTACTGCGCTGTGTATACGGCAAAAATGCGGCGCATGATGAGTTTGGCAAGAAGGGAAGTAACCGACCCAGTTGATACAGGAGACAGCAGTGCAATCCACAGCGCCTTCAAGAAACCCCACCAGGGCCGTCGAAACGGCGGGCCTGATACTCATATCGGTCCTGGCGGTGGCCACGGTCAAGATTTCCGAAGTTGCGGGATGGATGGAGTTGCCACGGCTCCTCCCCCTGTCGGTTATCGCCCTGGCCATGGCGGTCGTCATGGCCAAAATGAAACCACCGGCCTGGGTCAACTATCCGGCGTCTTTTGCACTATGCGTCCTGACCACCTTCGCTTTCGGCGCCAGCGCCGTAGTGGCGGAAAGCTGGGCCGGCAAGGGAAGAGTCCTGGTCCAGCGCCTCCATGAGTGGTGGGAAATCGTGAGCAACGGGGAGACCGCCAAAGACAATCTCCCCCTGGTACTGCTCCTGCTGGGCGTCATGTGGCTGATCTCCTATTCTTCGGTCCGGCTGCTGCTGCGGCCGGGGCAAAAATGGCTGGCCATCGCGCCCTCGGCGGTCTGGATACTGCTGAACGTGCGCTATATCCCTCAGGGCACATCGTTCTACTACGGCGTGTATCTGGCGGCGCTGGCCCTTTTCCTGGCCCACCTGCGCTTGAAAGAAGGCTGGGGCCAGCTCCCCCGTTTTTCTTTCCTGGGATTCCTGGCAGTTATCAGCATCCCGCTTCTGGTCGCCTCCTGGGCCCTGCCCCAGGTCCCCCTTTCCCAGTTCACCGGCGGGGTCAAGGGTCTCATGGAGAGCCGCTGGGGCCAGATGGAAACAACCTTTAATCGCTATTTTTCACCTAACCCGGCCGTCGAAACCAACGCCCCGGCCCCCGGCAGCCCCCTCCATACCTTCGGCCCGGAACTGGTCTTGAAAGGGACGGTGAACCCACCCGAGTCCAGGGTGATGACCGTCTTAACCCCTGTCGCCGGCTATCTGCGGGGAGCTACCTATGAGGTCTACACCGGCTCAGGCTGGAAACAGGCAGACCCGGCGGCGCCGGCGGCGGGCAAGAGACTGGACGTGATAGCGGACAATTACCTGCTGCGCCGGCAGTTTGACCAGACCATAGACGTCGGCTCGACCACGGACGTGGTCTTTTCCGTTGGCCAGCCCATTTCCGCCAACCTGAACAGCGTGGGCCTCTTCCCCACGCCGATGTCTTTTACCATACCCATTGATGGAAGCCTCAACCTCCTGAGTCTTCCCGAGGACGTCCAGAAGGTCGGGCAGGAACTGGCGGTGTATTACACCCAGCGCCGGGCGCAACCGAAGTCAAAAGGCCAGACCGCGCGGCCGCCGACGCCCGGCTTCAACGTCCGGCGGCTGGTGCGCGAAAACAACGAAATCAAAGCCATTGAGCTGGTGCGCCAGGAGCCGGACATCGATGACGTGCTGGCCGTCCGCAGCACAATCCCGCTCAGGCCCGGGAACAAATACGTGGTCACTTCCTCCGTCTCCACTGCTACCTATGTGGAGCTACAGCAGGCGAACGACCCCTACCCGAGCTGGGTGAGCGACCGTTACATCCAGCTTCCCAGGAATCTACCTGACTCCGTCCGGCAGATTTCCTATGAGCTGACCCGGACAGCAACGAACTCCTACGACAAGGCGCTGGCCATCGAAATCTACCTGCGGCAAATGGGCTACAGCACCACCATCAAGACGCCGCCGCCTAACGTGGACGTGGTGGAATACTTTCTCTTCAAGGCCCCCGAGGGCTACTGCAACTACTTCGCCACGGCCATGGTAGTGATGCTGCGCAGCGTCGGCGTCCCGGCCAGGATGGTGGCCGGATTCAACCAGGGAGAATATGACCTGGAGCAGGAGGCCTACGTCATCCGGGAGTCCAACGCCCACGCCTGGCCCGAGGTCTTCTTCCCCGCCTACGGATGGGTGGAGTTCGAGCCCACCCCTTCCCAACCCACCCTCGGCCACGAACCCCCGGGGACGGAAATCCCGGAAGAAGAGCCGGAGGAACTCCCCATCAGCGAAGACACCGCCGAAGAAAGCTGGATAAGCAGGCAGACCGGTCTGGTCCTTCTTGGATCTCTCGCCATCATCTTTGGTATGGGGCTGCTGGTCTGGAACATCAGCCTGAGAGGGCTTTCCCTGCCGGCCAAGGCCTACGAAAAGATGCGAAGGCTGGGCTTCGTGGCCAGGGTCCGGCGCCGCCCCTGGGAGACTCCGGCGGAGTATGCCCGGAGGTTAATGGCCGAACTGCCGGTCCATTCCCGTGATATAGAGACCATCACCGGCGGCTATGTAGAAGCCACCTTCGGCAAGAAGACCTGGGACAGCCCGCGCCTGGCGCAAATCGAGCTTTCCTGGCGCCGGCTCCGCAGCGCCCTCCTCTCCCACGCCCTGCGCCTGGGGTGAGAGAGTTGAGACAGAGACAGAGACAGAGATAGAGATAGTCTCCCAGCTCTCTATCTCAGTTCTCTATTTCCCCTCCCGTAGGGTGGGTGAAGCAAGCCGGACAAGCCGAAGGCGGTTGGCCAGCCTTCGCGGGCAAGGCGAACCAGCAGCTATCGCCGCCAACCGCGAGCGTAACCCACCACGCGGGGGGGCGGGGAATCTGTAATCTGCAATCGATGCTGTGGCGGGATCCCCTCGCCCCCGCAGGCAGGGACGCCTGCGGCGCCCCCCTGGGCTCCAGACTCTGGACTCCCGACTCGCTACGGGAGTGGTACCAGGGTCAGGAGCTTGCGCGCGATGTCCGGATATTTGGCGATGAACAGGAGTTCATCCACCACCAGCGGCTTCTGGGCCTCCACGTTGGCATACCTGACCAGTTCCAGCACCCGCTGCGCCTCCTGGGAATCTCTGAAACAGACTTCCATTCCCCCCATGATGTGGCTGAAACCGGATATCCCGCTGTATTCCCCCGAGCAGATTATTCTACCGGTCTCCACCGTTTCCGGGTCCCCCCGGCCCACCTCGGTGAAATTGTACAGCTCGTAGTTCTCCGGGTCTTTCAAGACGCCATCGGCGTGAATCCCGGAAGCGTGGGCAAAGGCGTTGGCGCCCACCCCCGGCTGGTTGATCGGGATAGGCACCTTGAAAGCATAGCTGGCGAACCGGGCGATCTTCCAGGCCTTGGGCAAGTCGATGGGCCGCGCCAGGTGATACCTGCCGCAAAACCCTTTGGACTTGGTGACCGCCAGCAGCACGGCCACCAGGTCCGCGTTGCCCGCCCTCTCGCCGATGCCGTTGATGGTCGTATTGATGTAGGCGTCCTGCCCACCATCGATGGCCCCTTTGGCCCCGGCGATGGAGTTAGCCACCGCCATACCCAGGTCGCCGTGGCAGTGCACCTCGATGGGCATGCCCACGTTCAGGGCAATGGTCTTGATGGCCTCGTAGATGGTGAAAGGGGTGTCGTAGCCCAGCGTATCGCAGTAGCGGAAACGGTCGGCGCCATGGTCCTTGCCGGCCTGGGCGAACTTGATCAGGAACTCCACGTCGGTCCTCGAGGCGTCTTCGGCATTCACGCCGATGCTATCCAGATTGCGCGACCTGGCGGCGTCCACGGCCTCCACCATCATGCTCAATATGTCATTCGGTTTCTTCTTACCGAGGAACTTCCCGTTGATCATCTGGTCCGAGGTGGAAATGGACAGATTGAGGTGTTTGATGTTCGGGACCAGCTTGAAGGTGGTCTCCACATCCTCGGCCATGGCCCGGATCCACCCACCGAGGTTGATGCTCTTCATTGCCCCAATTTCCACCAGCTCCAGATTGGCCTGGAGATAGTTGGACTCGTGCCTGGTGGTAGGGAAGCCGAACTCGCTCTGGAAGACGCCCATCTCGTCCAGGTAGAGATTGATCATGGTCTTCTCCAGCTTGGACAGGCCCAGTTGGGCGGTCTGGACGCCGTCGCGGTTGGTAACGTCGACAATATATATGCCGGGCATTTTGATATCTCCTTGGGCAGAGTCTCAAAGACCGGCCAGCAGTGCGACAGGCGTCCCCGCCTGTCGTTCATTCTGGTCGGTTCCTTAAACCCCTATTATACCAGAAGAAGGCTGAGCAATCCCTCGTGCGCCCATGGAGCACCATCGATGATGAAAACGCACAATCCGTAGGGGCGCGGAGACGGCGCCCGCCCCGGCGAGGGAACCTCGCCGCTACGCCCGGCATCGCTGCGGTGAGTTCTCTCCCCATCATCATAGCACGACACCAGCAACTGGTTTATAATATCACAATCGAAGCGAGACTCGGTGACCCCCTTCTAACCTGATCGGAGACCACCATGAACAACCGTGGCTATGAAATCAACGACCTGGCCAAAGAGGACTCCTGGCGGCTGTTCCGCATCGTCGGCGAGCTGGTGGAGGGTTTCGACCACCTGGCCAACATCGAACCCGCGGTCAGCATCTACGGCTCCGCCCGGACCCGGCCGGACCACCCCATGTACAAAAAGACCGAGGAAATCGCCTTTCGTCTCGGCTCTCTCGGTTTCTCCATCATTACCGGCGGCGGGCCGGGGGTCATGGAAGCCGGAAATAAGGGCGCCCGGGCCGCCGGGGCGGCCTCGGTGGGCCTGAACATCACTCTGCCCCAGGAGCAAATTGCCAACCCCTACGCCACCATTTCTCTGAACTTCCACCATTTCTTCGTCCGCAAGGTCATGCTGGTCAAATACGCCACCGCTTTTGTCCTGATGCCCGGCGGGCTGGGCACCCTGGACGAGATGACCGAAGTCCTCACCCTGATACAGACCGGGAAGATAAAGCCCTTCCCGGTGATACTGTTCAGCAGCGCCTACTGGAAGGGGTTCCGCGACTGGCTCCAGACCGATGTGCTGGGCGCAGGCTACATCAGCCCCGAGGACCTGAATCTCGTCCGCATCACCGACGACGTGGACGACCTGGTCAGCATCGTCATGACCTGGTACAAGGAGCACCGCACGCTGGGCAAGGAAATATTCGTTTCCTAAACCACCACCCGGTACCACAGGCCACCGTGCCTGTGAGAGGTGGTTTTTCATCCTTCATGGCAACAACGCGCTGGCATGGCAAAGTTTCAACTCTCACCCCGATGGATCGGGGTGGTACCAGTCATTGGTCATTTTGTTCATTCAGGATTGACCGCTGTGGTAAAATAGTTCCCGGTCTAAATCGTTTGGAGACGTAGCGGCCCCGATTTCTCGGGGTCGTTGCTGGTTGACCATCAGCGGGGAATGGCGACCTGTCACCCTGAGCGAAGCGAACGGGTCTTTCGTCTCCGGTCATTCCTGGAATCGCTCTCTCTAGATGCGAGAGGTCAGAGCCTGCCCCGTTCCTGATACGGGGTGAGGGTGAAAGTTGGACAAAAATCAGGTCCCTCACCTTAGTCCTCTCCCACAAAGGGGAGAGGAAACTGCGTAACTATGAAACACTTCTTGGGTCTGGACATCGGCTCGGTCAACGCCAGGGTTGCCCTTGTGGACGGCACCGGCCAGGTCACCCACCTCGGCTGCGAAAAGATAACCGCCAGTCCCAGAAAAGCCGTAAACTCGCTGCTGGCGGCGTTGCTCCGCCGGTTCCCGGCGGAAGAAATCGCCGCCTGTGGCGTTTCCGGCTGCGGCGCCGCTACCATTCCTGATTCCCTGGAGTGGTCATCCTACACCAGTCCCCTGGCCATCGCCACCGGCCTGCTCCATTTCCACCCGGAGGCCAGGACCATCATCCAGATCGGCGGCCAGACCTCCCTGGTGATCACCCTTGAAGACGGGCTGAAAAAGCCCTGGAAGGTCAGTTCGAACCCCCTGTGCGCCGCCGGGACCGGGCGGTTTCTCGAGCAGCAGGCCTACCGGTTGGGCATCAGCATCGAAGACTTCGCCCGGCTGGCCCTGCAGCACGAAGGCGACCCTCCCCGCATCGCCGCCCGGTGCAGCGTCTTCGCCAAAAGCGACCTCATCCACCTCCAGCAGAATGGCGTTCCCCTGCCCGCCATGTTGCGCGGCCTGTCCGACAGCATCGCCCGGATGATCATCTCCCTCCAGAAAGGCAACATCATCGAGCCTATCTATCTGGTGGGGGGCGTGGCCGCCAACGGCTCCGTCAAAAAGGCCCTCGAGGAGGTCATTTCCGTCAGCTTCGGCCATGACGTCAAAATCCAGGTCCCGGAACGTTATGACTTCATCGAGGCCATCGGGTCGGCTATTCTCGCCTGTCATTCTGAGCGAAGCGAAGAATCTCCAGCCGAAATCCCCCTTAATCCCCCTTTGTCAAAGGGCGGCACCTGTCATTCTGAGCGAAGCGAAGAATCTCCCGGCCGAATCCCCCTTAATCCCCCTTTGTCAAAGGGCGGCACCTGTCATTCTGAGCGAAGCGAAGAATCTTTTGGCGAAATCCCCCTTAATCCCCCTTTGTCAAAGGGGGAAGGACTTCTGCCTGAAGGCGATTCGCAGCAGAGCTACCTGACGCTGCCCCCCCTGGCCCCCGCCGCCGCCTCCACCTCCTGGACCCCGCCGCGAATTGAAGGCCCCTTCACCGGCTACCTCGGCGTGGACGTCGGCTCCACCAGCACCAAGGCCGTGATCATGGACGAGACCGGCCGGACCGTCGTGGCCAAGAGCTACCTGATGACCGCAGGCCGGCCCCTGGAGGCCATCAAGAGCGTCTTCCGGAACCTTTACGGCATGACGGGGGAAAACGCCAGGATAGCCGGGGTGGGGGTTACCGGCTCGGGGCGCTATCTCGTGGGCAGCTACATCGGGGCCGACCTGATCAAGAACGAAATCACCGCCCAGACGAGGGCCGCCGTCGAACTGGACGCGGAAGCGGACATCATCGAAATCGGCGGCCAGGACTCCAAGCTGGTCATCAAGCGCAACGGCATCGTCATCGACTACCAGATGAACAAAGCCTGCGCCGCCGGCACCGGCAGCTTCATCGACGAACTGGCCGACCTGCTGGGCATTTCTGTCAAGAACGGCGACTTCGCCCGGCTCGCCTTCGCCGCACCCCACACCATCGACCTGGGGACCCGCTGCGCCGCCTTCATGTCCCAGTCCGTGGCCACCGCCCGGCAGGAAGGCGTGCCCATCGAGGTCATTACCGCCAGCCTGGCCAACGGCATCTGCCGCAACTACATGTCAAAGGTGGTCGGCCCCCGCATGCTGGGCAAAAAGGTAATCCTCACCGGCGCCGTCTTCTATAACGCCGCCGTGGTTTCCGCCTTCAAAGAAGCCCTGGCCGGAAAGAGCGTCACCGTCCCGGAACACAAAGAGATCAGCGGGGCCATTGGCGCCGCCCTCCTGTCCCGGGAGCAGATGAAGGGGAAACCCTCCCGTTTCAAGGGCTTCCGGGCCATCGTCGAGGGCGACTGCGCTCTTTCCACCTTCAACTGCAACAAATGCGACCACAACTGCACCATCAGCCGGATGCAGTTGCCGGACCAGAAACCGACTTTCTACGGCAGCCGCTGCGACCTCTTCGATGGCACTCTGAACCTGGAAAAGAAGACTACCCTCTTCGACGAGCGGGAAAAGCTCCTCTTCAGGGAATACAGGGAGAACGCCGGAACCGGGCCGGTGGTGGGCATCCCCCGTTCCCTGCTCATCTTCGATTACGCCCCGCTCTTCCTGGGCTTCCTCAACTCCCTCGGCGTCAGGGTGCTGCTTTCAGGCAAGACGAACAACCGCACCATTGAGCGGTCGGTAGAAATCAGCTATACCGATAGCTGTTTCCCGGTCAAGCTTCTCCACGGCCATGCCCACAGCCTCAAAGACGCCGACTACATCCTCTTCCCCAGCGCCATCCGCCTTGGCCGCAAAGAGGGCGATGAGAACCAGAAGTATTCCTGCCCGCTGGTCCAGGCCTCCCCTTATATCATCCGCCAGACGCTGGGACTTCAGGACAAGCTCCTGATGCCCATCATCGACTTCAGCCTGGGGAACGATGAAGTCATCCATAACCTGGCGCAGGTGGCGAAACGGCTCGGCTTTAGCGAAAAGGATGGCGTCACAGCGGCCCAGGCCGGACTGGAAGCCCAGCGTTCCTTTGAAAACGAGCTCGCCGAACTGGGCGCCGGGCTGCTCCTCCGGTTGAAGGAATCCGGCGAGCTGGGAGTGGTCCTCCTGGCGCGGTCCTACGTTTCCCAGGACGCCGGCGCCAACATGGCCGTCGCCGAAAAACTGGCGCAGCTCGGGGTGACTCCCATCCCCCTGGACTTCCTTCCCCTGTCTTCGGTGGACGTCAAGGAATACTCCGACCGGCCCTACTGGATGGCCGAGGCCCGGCACATCGCCGGCGCCGCCATCGTGGCCCGCGAACCCAACCTCTACGGCCTGGCCCTGACCAACTTCGGCTGCGGCCCCAACTCCTTCATCCTCAACATCGTCGAGGACATCCTGGGGGACAAGCCCTGCGGACAACTGGAGGTCGATGAGCACGCCGCCGAAGCGGGCATAGTGACCCGCCTCGAAGCCTTTGTCGATACCATCCAGAGCTTTCACGCTTCCGCCAAACGGGAAAAGGCCCCGCCTTCCGCCGGAGAGGTGCACCGCGGCTCACCGGCAAGCGTCAACCGGAAGAACTTCCTGCTGATCCCCCGCATGTCCCCCCACTGCGAGGCCTTCACCGCCGCCGCGCAGGCCTTCGGAGTCAACGCCGTTACCCTGCCCGAGCCCGACGACCGCAACCTCCTGTACAGCAACAGCGTCACCTCGGGCAAAGAGTGCCTGCCCTACCGGGTCACCCTGGGGGACTTCATCCGGTTCTTCAAGGATAATGGGCACGAGGCCCTGCCGCCGGGAGACGTTGAGGGTCTCATGGCCGGGTCTTTCGGCCCCTGCCGTCTGGGGAAATATGCCCTGGAGCAGGTGAAGGTCCTCAAAGATATGGGCATCGATATGCCGGTGCGCTCAACCGTTTCCAACAACGGCTACCGCGACCTCAACCTCGGGCCGGCTTTCGAGCGCCTGGCCTGGAGGGGCGTGGTGGCCATCGATTTGCTGGAAAAGCTCGTGCGCCGGACCAGGCCGTATGAAAAGACGTCTGGGGCCGCCGACCGCCTCTTCAATGACTACCTGGGACGGATCACGGCGCGTATCCGCCGCAAGGAACGGTACAAGGACATCCTGAGACTGGCCGTAACTGAATTCAAGGCGTTGACGGATCCGGATATGCCCCGGAAACCCCTGGTGGGCATCAACGGAGAGATATTCCTGCGCTCCAACCGTTTCAGCAACAAAGACCTGGAAAGGACCTGCGAGAAAATGGGCCTCGAGGTGGTGGTATCCCCCTGGGGCGAATGGGTGGAATACATCTATTTCAGAAACCTCGAGGATGGCCTGAGGGAGAAGAAGTTCAAGAAGGTCGTGACGGCTACCATCAAGCGGTGGGTACTGTTGAAAGACCAGCGCGAGATAGCTAAAAACTTCGAGGGCATGGTCAACACCAAAGACCCTTCCACCGAAGAGCTACTGAAACTTTCCGGCGAGTTCCTTTCCCCCAGGTGCGGCAGCGAGGCGGTGCTGAGCATCGGCACGGGGATTGAGTGGATGGAAAACCCGGAGTTCGCCGGGGTTATCTCCGTGATGCCCCACGGCTGCATGCCCGGGGGGATCGTGGCGGCCATGGCCGCCAAATTCAGCGACGAGTTCCACAAGCCCTGGATTACCCTGACCTATGACGGCTTCCCGGAGACGTCCAACCTGGCCCGGATCAAGAGCTTCGCCGAGATCATCCGCTTCCGCCGCAACGGCCGCGTCCCCACCCCGTAGGGGCGCGTCGCGACGCGCCCTCCCCGCGACGCGCCCGCCTTGTACCCGCGATGCGCCCTCCCCCGGTACCACAGGCCTCCGTGCCTGTGAGCGCTGGATTTTGGCCCATGGCTGCTCTCCACCCCGATGCAGGCGAGAAGGCCCTGCTGGAACTGTTTCAGTAGGCGATAGACCAGGGTTTCTTCAGCCCGCACTTCTTCGGTGGCTTAAGAACGGCTATTGCCACCAAGTTGGGCGGGTAGTGTGCGCGCGGGCTATCCGCCGTCTCGGATTGACGGTCAGAAGGTTGCAGGTTCCTCCACGCCCGTAGCGGCACGCTGCAGCGTGCCGCTACGGAGTTTCCCACCGTCCGCAACGCGCGTGGCGTTTGACAAACGGAGTCCCTTCTATTAGTATTCGGCGAGGGGTGAACACCAAACCGAAGCTATGTCAAAATTCAGGTTCTCTCTGGGAAGAGTCACATGGAACATCACCGCCAACAACCCCGCCAACACCATGAAACAGAAAGACTGAACCTGTACGAGCAGTGGGTAAGGGACCAGGATATTCCCATCATTCGGGATTACAGTGTATGGGATGTCCGGGCGGTGGAATTGCAGCCATGGAAGCGCAAAGGGGGGGTGGGCGCTATCATTAACCTCCATGGCCTGGAGCTATCAGCGGATACCTACATCTCTGAGATTCCCCCCAGGGAGGAACTGAAGCCCCAGCGACATCTTTACGAGGAGATGATTTTCGTCCTCTCCGGCCGCGGCGCAACAACGGTTTGGAACGAAGGCGGCGGCAAGCATACCTTTGAATGGCAGGAAGGAAGCCTGTTCTCGCCGCCGCTGAATGCCTGGCATCAGCACTTTAACGGCTCGGGGGAAAAGCCCGCCCGTCTCCTGGGGGTGACCCTGGCGCCGGTTTACATGAATCTCTGCAACGACCTGGACTTCATATTCAATAACCCTTTTGTATTCAAGAAGCGGTTCAGGGGCGAAGCCGGCTATTTCAGCGCCAAAGGAACGTTTTCTCCCGGCAGGGTCTGGGAGAGCAATTTCATCCCCGATGTGCGGTCATTCCGGCTGTTGGAATGGGATGAAAGGGGCGCCGGTGGCAGTAATGTGATGTTCGAGCTTTCCAATAACATCATGGCCTCCCATGCCTCGGAGTTTCCTGTGGGTACCTATAAGAAAGCCCATTACGGCCACGGCGAAGCGCAGATCATCATACTGAGCGGCACGGGTTACACCCTCATCTGGCCCCTGAAAGGCGGGGAAAAGACAAGGATCGATTGGCAGGCCGGCACGCTCTTCGCTCCCCTGGACCTCTGGTTCCATCAGCACTTCAACACCGGCAATGAGCCGGCCAGGTATCTCGCCCTGAGAGCCGGGGGCAGCCGGAAGTTCAGGGGAATCGGACCAGCCGCCAAAAGCGCCGAAGGGACTACCGTAAGCGTGAAAAAGGGCGGACGACAAATAGAATACGAGGATGAAGACCCTGAAATCCGCCGGACGTTCAAAGCGGAGCTGGCGAAGACCGGAGCGCCCTACTTGATGTCCAGGTTCTTCCCCGGCGGGTAATCCCCCTTTTTCAAACTGACCGTGTCCCACATCTCGGGTTGGACACAGAGCGTCTCTTGAGATGTGGAACATAGGCGCAGCCAAAGGTTTGATTGCTCCAGGCGAGGTTGCGAATAACCGGTACCACCCCGATCCATCGGGGCCTGTGAGCGCTGGATCTTGAACAAGGCAAACTTAATC
>JACQUA010000093.1 GCA_016210565.1 Chloroflexota bacterium | reverse complement strand
TCATCCGGCCCGATGTGGCGCTGGACGAGGCCCGCCGCGCCGTGACCGAGTGGCGCTTCGAGCGGATCCTGCACGGCCGCAAGGCGCGGTTCGACCCCGCCACCGAGTTCGTCATCCTGGCCTGGGACGTCTTCCGCGCCGTCCAGTTCCGCGCGGACGAGGGGAGGCGCCTGGCGATCAGCGTGGGCGTGGAGCTCGACAAGGAATTGATGAAGCGCAAGTTCCTGGTGGACACCCCCAGCGGGAGCGGGGGCTCTCGCTTCCTGGCGCTCCAGACCCCGGCCCAGCGCCAGCGCAAAAAACCCTCCCAAGTGGATATGGAAGCGGAGTCGTTCGAGAGCACGATCGACGCGGTCCATGCCGCCATGCGCGTTTACGAGCGAGACGGGTCGGCCTCCCTTGCTCGCTGGATCGAAGCACGGGGCCTCGCACGGAACGAACTGTTCGTAGCAGCCATCGAGGCACTGCTCACCTCCATCCCCCCAAGGCGTGAGGAGTTTCAGATCCTGAAAGCGATGGTGCTGGCGGTGCGAGAGCTCCAGGACCGCATTGACCTGAAGCAGCTCCAGCTGGCATTCCAAAATGGTAGTTTTGATGAGCAGGAACCCGTAGAAGAGGAGGCAGAAGAGGAAGAGGATGACAAGTAGATCTGGTCATAGCGACTCTCGATGCGGAGGTCATTGATGCTGATCACACTGGTACATAAAGAAGGCGAGGAGCCTCCCACGCCGGAGAAACCTGGACAGACGACCTGGAGCGGGGGATACTACGGCGAGCCAGATGAACTTCCAGGGTCTATTGTAACAGAGCAGTCAGCGGGTCTGGAAGTGGGAATCTGGTACACGATCGAAGAGTTCAGGAAACGCTTCAAGGTTTTGAGAAACGAGCACAAGACCTGGACAGAGATCTTTGTGCCTGTCCTCACCCCGGTAGGCGAGGCCAAAGTCAGTATCCAGGTGGAACAGCACAGCGCCAGTCAAATGTTGCTGGAATCGGTGCTGCAATTTGCTGAACAACTCCAGAAAGGTAGGAGACTTTGGATCCGTGTCGAATAAATCGGAAAGGCTTATGGCAGGAGAAGCGGTAAGAATTTTTAGATCTCTCCGGCCTGAAGAATACATTGTTGAGTATACGGATAAAACCCATTTGTCAGCCGATTCCTGGAGACAGCTCCTGAGGATTGAGCTGAGTGCAGCTCCAAAAGGGCAGGCTGCATTTGAAGAAACGAATCCGTTTTATACATTGATAGCCATAATTGAGGAGAATGATAAGGGAAAGCGGGCAGAAGAACTGGGGACGCTCAATGATGCCCTTGCTCAAACCCTAGTCCGAACCGGGGCTCTCAGGCCGGTTATTACTGCTGAAGGAATGTGTGATATTTTTCAACTGACAAGACGAGGTGCCGTTGTTCTTGTACCCGATACAAATGCCCTATCGACTGGAGTGCTCCATTGGCTCCTCAGAATATTTTCAGAAACTCAGGTATGGCTTTTACCCGTGGTCGTCTCATTGACACAGGTTCAACAGCGTGATGTGGTACTTAAGGGAATGGTCAGTACGAAAACGGCCAATCCCGGCAATCTTCGAAAGGCCATCCGTTCACGGACAATGATCAATGCTTCTCTCGGACTTCTAGAGCGTTGTCGGGAGCGCTATCAGGTACTAGAAGTGGATCCACAACTCCTCCGGTATGTCAGGCCTGCCGGCAGGGCGAGTGGAGACCCGGACGAAGGGGATGTGTTGGAAGACCGCCTCTTTATCGAAGCGATCCATGATGTGTTCCGTGCTACCCGAAGCTGTACTGAGAAGCGGGTGGTAACTTCGGACGTCCTGCTTGCCAGGATCCTCCACGCTGAAGGGATCCCCACGCTTTTTTTGCAGACACCCACGCTTCCTGAAGGCCCCATCCCATGCCTCTTTTATGAGCCTCTGGCAAAGACCTTTCTGGGAGCACCACTAATCTACCTATTGTGGGATCTCGCCCATTCATTTGGTACAGTGCGGCTACGGGATGGCACGGGCAGGGAAGTTCTACAACTGCAAACATACTGGCCTGGCAAAACCGCCATAGAGTGGTCCCAGGAACGGCTGATGGTTTACTATCCTTTGATAGAAAGTGCAGAGCAACAGGCTGGGATACAAACTCTGCCTGCTCCTGCTGCAGGTTGCTACTCGACTTCAGCGCTTCCCGAAGCTTCCTTCGTCCAGGTCCTTCGTCTGGGGGGTGCTTTGTTGGAAGGTCCGGGGACCTTGGCAAGCCTTCTTACCCGAATTCCGGAGGATGTGCGGCCTAGTAAGCAGGTGGTACGCATGGCCATGGAGCTGTTGCTTCGAGCTGGTTTTGTACAGATCGACGGAGAGCAACTTGTCGCCACGGAAGAGCTAGGCTTATTGGATCGTGCCCTTGCGGTTGAGAACTTTGATGAAGCCAGTGGTCTATGGAAGAGGTTTCCTCCTTACGATGCACTCCTCTCCGCCCTTAAGGAAAAAGATGGGCTCAACAGAGAGGCTCTTCCTACTATTCTCGAACCGGTGCTCGGCAAGCTGCCTTCGAAAGAGGCGTGCGAGAGGTTCTTACGCGTTCCGGTTTACTTGGGGCAAGCGTGGACTGACGGTGAGTTGATACGTGACGGGACCGTCCGTCCAAGAGATGATGTCGTGGTGGAGCATTTTTCCCGTTTGTTTGAAGAGAAGGCCCGGGATGGGCTATGCCCCATCTCTAACCTGCTTCCTGAGCTTTGCCGCTTGTTGTGCATCAGTCCATGGGCAGTATCTCGGCAGATCCAACACCTCGTGCAAGAGGATCGTTTCCCCGATCTTTCGTTCCAGACGGCAGCAGGCAAGCGGATCACAGCCTTAGACAAGGTGGTTATGGGAGGTCTTGCAGGAATCCGGACTATGCCCATCCCAATGGACCGTATTGAGATCGACGGACGGCCTGTCTTTACCGTAAGCAGGAGGTCATCATGAGAAGGTTGAAAGATCTGCTTGTCCAAACGGAGAGCCCGCCAACGATCACAGGGGATCCGTTTTTCGATCGTTATGGCCTCCTGAAAAATCCGTTTCCTCCAAGCAGAACAATCATTCCTGAGATCCTATATGACCAGGACGAGGCATGGGATCGGTTCGCCAGATTGATCCAAGAAGTCCTTGGCGACACCCCAGAGCGGCGTGCGATGGGGATTCTTGGGGGAACAGGGGGAGGTAAGACCCATTTCCTGCGACATTGTCGCTGGCAACTGGAGTCCTTCTGTCAAGAGACCTCCCGCCGATTTGCCTTCGTGGAGTTCCAAGCAGGTTCGGGGAAGGTTCAAGATCTTGTCCGGGAGGCGTTCAGGGCTGCTGACGTACTATGCCAAAAGACGGGCGAGGTCGATTTCATCACCGCTCTTGTGAGGACAT
Organism: Chloroflexota bacterium; assembly: GCA_016210565.1. Taxonomy (GTDB): domain Bacteria; phylum Chloroflexota; class Dehalococcoidia; order JACQUA01; family JACQUA01; genus JACQUA01. Next base: position 42 of record JACQUA010000093.1, on the reverse strand, counting down.
TAGCTTTATCTCCAACGGATATAGTACTCCGAAATGTGCAAC
>JACQUA010000085.1 GCA_016210565.1 Chloroflexota bacterium | reverse complement strand
GATTCTTCGACTACGCTCGCTGCGCTCGCTTCGCTCAGAATGACATTTTCATCCTTCATGGTGCGCCATCGGCGCATGGGGGATTGTTTAGTATTTAGAGATTCGGATTTAGAACTTTGTTTCTCACGTACCATCCGCCTGGAAAGAGAGCCATATATGCCTGAATACACCGTCATCGGCAAGTCCTTACCACGGGTGGATGGAAGGGTAAAAGCCACCGGCGAAGCCCAGTTTGCCATGGACGTTGCTTTGCCCGGGATGCTCGAAGGAAGAATCCTCCGGAGCCCCCACGCCCACGCCCGGATTTTGCGCATCGATACCAGCGAGGCGGAGAAGCTCCCCGGGGTAAAAGCCATCGTCACCGCCAGAGACACCCCCGGCATCCGCTTCGCCTTTGTCGATACCCCAGGCCACCCCGCGGACGAATACCCCCTCGCGGTAGACAAGGTACGCTACGTCGGAGAAGAGGTGGCCGCTGTTGCCGCCGCCGACCTGGACACCGCGGAAAAGGCCCTCGAGCTTATTCGCGTGGACTACGAACCGCTTCCGGCGGTCTTCGACCCCGAGGAGGCGATGAAACCCGGAGCGCCGGCAGTCCACGATGAAATCGTCCCGACCACAACCTCCGCCTGGGAAGATTGGGGCGCCAAGAAGAAGACCCTACCCTACAAGGTAGTCAATAACATCTGCGCCACCACCAACATCGCTTTTGGCGACGTGGAAAAGGGATTCCGGGAATCCGACTACATTAGAGAAGACCGGTTTGTGGCCGTGGCGACGGCCCATACCGCTATGGAACCCCATGTGGCGGTGGCCAGCTACAACCCCGCCGGTTCCCTGGAAGTCTGGCTGAGCAGCATGGGCAATGAAATGAAGCGGTTCTGGCTCGCCAAGACCCTGGGAATCCCCATCAGCAAGGTCAGAGTACACAAGACCTATGTCGGCGGGGCCTTTGGCGGCAAGATCAACCTTTTCGCCTATGAGTTCCTGGCGTCTTTCCTCTCCCGGAAGACCGGGGCGCCGGTGAAAATCGCCCTGACGCGGGAAGAGGTCTTCATGACCGGACGCACCAGTCATCCCATGATTATCACCTTGAAAACCGGCGCCAAAAAGGATGGCGCCCTGGTGGCCCAGCGCATGAAAATCATTGCCGACCCGGGCGCCTATCGTGGGACCTCCCCCATCGCCATGTTCCTGGCCCACATCTTTTGTCCCCCCATCTACCGCATTCCCAACATGGCGCACGAAGCCACCGCCGTCTACACTAACAAGTCTATCTGCTGCCCCAAGCGGGGGCATGGCAACCCCCAGGCCAGATTTGCGGTGGAATCGCAGTTGGACATGATCGCCGCCGACCTGGGCATCGATGCCCTGGAGATAAGGTTGAAGAACGCCCGCGAGTCCGGCGAGGTGCTGCCCAACGGCGACAGGCTCAATAGCTGCGGGCTGAAGGAGGCCCTCACCAGGGCCGGCGAAGCCGCCGGCTGGAAACAAAAACGCGGCAGGAACAACGGGCGGGGCATCGGTCTCGGGGTGGCCTCCATGTTTAGCGGCTCGGCGGTCTACCCCTTCGGCAGCGCGGCCGTCGTCAAGCTCGACCTTGACGGCACGGCTACCCTGTTCACCGGCCAGATCGAGTTCGGCCAGGGCGCCGACACGGCCATGGCCATGATCGCCGCCCAGGAACTGGGCCTGAGGCTAGAGGACATCAACATAGTTTCTGCCGACACCGAGCTCTGTCCCATCGACATGGGCAACTACCTCAGTTGCGGGGTCTTTGTCTCCGGCGAAGCCGTCAGACGCGCCGCCGCCGACGCCCGGAGGCAGCTCCTGGAAGCGACGGCCAAAGTCATGAAGGTGAACATCGAAGAGCTGGAAACCCGCCAGGGCTACGTCCGGCTGAAGCATACGCCGAAAAAATCGCTTCCCATTTCGGAAGCTATCAAGGGCAGTCAGATGTTCGGAGGATCGAGCATCATCGGCCGCGGCTTCAAAGAGGCCCTGAGCAACATCGGCTTTGCCCCGGGCATATCCCGCGGCGCAGGGCGCTTTACCGATGCCTATACCTATACCGTCGCCGTCGCTGAGGTGGAGGTGGACCGGGTGACAGGCAGGGTCAGGGTCTCAAGAGTTACGACGGCGGATGAGTCCGGCTTCCCCATAAACCGCATGAACCTGGAGGGCCAGCTCGACGGCCAGGCCGTGATGGGCGTGGGCGATGCCCTTTTCGAGGAAGTCGTGAGAGAGAGCGGGCATATCCTCAACCCCACCTTCGCTGAATACAGAATCCCCGGTTTCAAAGATATGCCGGAGCTGACCTCGATCCACGTGGAAGCCCCCGACCCCGGCGGCCCCTACGGGGCCAAGGAAGCGGGGGAATGCTCGCGTTCCGCCGTGATCCCGGCCATCGCCAACGCCATCGCCGACGCGGTGGGGGCCCGCATCCACAGCCTGCCCATGTACCCCGAAAGGATACTGGCGGCGCTAGAGGAAAAAGAGCGGTCAACGGGGAAAACAATAGCGAAGAGTTGATCGCGCCGGAGCCTCTACCCAACCGGCCGGGCCGGGACCTGTGCCAGCAATTTCCTCACCGTCACTCTGATCGGTTCCAGCATCGTCGCGACATCCTCTCCATTCAGCTCGATTTCATGGAAACTAGAGTGAAGTTGCTCGGCTTGTCGGAAACCGGTCAAGAGGTCTCTGTCATTCAACTCTTTGGCCACCGTACTGATGAACCACCGGATGCTGCGATGATTCCGGAGCGATATGCCTCTCGAAAGCGCCACAGCTTCGGCAGCCTGGGCCACACTCTCCCAAAGTAGTTCCCCAGCTTTCTCGATTTCCCCTTTGTCCAGCATGATGAGCCCGTTTTCCAGATATTCCCTTGACGCCACTACATGTCTTTTTATCTGTTCGCGTGCCTCGCCGATCATACTCTATGCGCTCGTGTACTCCAGGATGGTTCCCGTTTCCGCATCCAGTTTGATGCGGGCTATTCGAGTTTCGAGAATTCCCACGTCAAACTCGACCACCCACACGCCGTCCTGGCGTTGAGCTTTCTGCAGCCGGCGGAATTGATAGTATTTGGAGATGAACTGATTTGCCTGGTCAGCAGCTTGCTGAGCACTTTCGATTGCCATGACTGACCCTCTCGTTCGCATATCAATCCCTGCCATTTTGACATAGAACCGCCTGCCTGTCAATCCAATCGGCGACTTGCTATAATTGGCCGGTGCGACCCTTTTGGCTCCCATCTGTATTGGTCACATGCTGTTAGCGCCTTCCGGCCAGCCACCCCCTACCAGACCCCGTTTCTTCTACGGGTACATCATCGTCGCCGCCACCTTCCTGACCATGGTCCTGACCCACGGCGTGCGCTATTCCTTCGGCGTCTTCTTCAAACCCATGTCGGAGGAATTCGACTGGACGCGGGCGGTGACCTCCGGCGCGTTTTCTCTTTCCTGGATAGTAGAAGGTCTTGTTTCCATCATCGTCGGCCACGTCAATGACCGCTGGGGCCCGCGCGTCACCATCAGCGTTCTGGGATTTCTCGCCGGGGTCAGCTATCTCCTCATGTCTCAGGCGAGCGCCGTCTGGCAACTATACCTCTTCATCGGCGTGATTGGGGGCGCCGGGAACAGCACCTTCACCCCCCTCACCTCCACCATCACGCGGTGGTTCCGCCGGCGGCGAAGCCTGATGACCGGTTTCGGCATCGCCGGAATTGGCATCGGGTCCTTGGCCGGCCCCCTGCTGGCCAACGCGCTCATCCTGTCTGCTAGCTGGCAGACCGCCTACATGATTCTGGGAGGCGCCGTTCTCGTCGTGGTGGTCCTCGCCGCCCAGTTCCTGAAAAAGGACCCGGCCCAGGTGGGACAGGTGCCACTCGGAGAGGAGGTCTTGCCAGCTCAGGCCGGCCAGCCGTTGCCCAGGGCATTCACCCTACACGAAGCAATACACACGCGCCAGTTCTGGCTGTTCTCCGGAATGATGGCCTGCCTGGCATTTTCATTCTTCGTCCTCTCCGTGCACCTGGCGCCCTATGCCACCGATCTGGGTATGACGCCAGCCACCGCGGCGGCCATCCTGGCCATGGTCGGGGTGGGTGGCGTGGTCGGCCGGATCGCCCTGGGCAGCATAGGGGACAGAATCGGCAACAAGTGGGCCTTCACCCTCGGCTTCGTGTTCATGACCCTGTCCCTTCTCTGGCTGCTGGCGACAAGGGAGGTGTGGGGTTTCTACGTGTTTGCCTTCTTCTTCGGGCTGGGGTATGGCAATTCCGCTACCCAGGAATCGCCGCTCTGCGCCGCCCTGTTCGGGCTTCGGTCCCACGGCGTCATCTTCGGGGCCGCCAGCATTGGTTTCACCATCGGGGCCGCGCTGGGACCACTGGTCGCCGGCTACATCTTCGATGTCTCCCGCAGCTATATTCCCGCCTTCGCCGCCGCCGCCGGCGCGGGCGCCCTCGGCTTCGTCCTGAACGCCCTGCTGCCGCTGAAACACGTGCGGGCATAGACGGGGGCAAAAGGGCGGGTGACTTTGTAGGTCGCCACCGCAGTAGCGGCACGCTGCCGCGTGCCCACCCCCGGTACCACCCCGATGCATCGGGGTGAGAGACTGGAGATTATGCCTGGCGACGCAGGGGCGAACCCGTGTGTTCGCCCGCCCGGCCTTTAACCCCCATTGAAAACCGGATACCCATTTGCTATAGTAGGCCAGTTTTACTCCTCCATCGTGGCAGGAAAAGCATGGCAGAAAAATGGAAACACCCCGGCGGTAAGTTCAGGGAGCTGGGCGCCGCCAGCCTGAGCGACGCGGAAATCCTTTCTATCCTGATCGCGCCCGGCATCAAAGGAAAGCCGGCGCTGGCCATAGCCGAAGAGGTCCTGGCCAAATACGGTTCCTTCGAGGGCATGTCCAACCGTCCCCTCGAAGAGTTCCTGGATTTCAAGGGCCTGGCTGACGTGAAGATTCTCCGGATCGCCGCCGCCTTCGAGGTGGCGCGGCGTGTGCTAGAGAGAAGCCGCCAGACGCCACGACATTGACATGACCAAGGAAACGAAATTCGTCGAAAAAGCGGCCCGGGCGCCGGACCTCCGGGACTCGAAATGGGCCGAGTTCATCGGGCAGTACCTGCGGGACATGGAGGGCATAAGCGGCGAAGCGGCAAGGTCCCAGCGTTTCGCCATGCTCCTGCATGAGTTGCTCGGCCTGCAGCCCGGCTTTGTTGAGTCCTTCATCTCCGGTATCGAGAAATACCTCAGCGTCAAAGAAAAAGACCGCGTCCTCAAAGGCAGGGTGGACAACCTGTTCGGCAACGTGATTCTTGAGTTTGAGAGAAACATACCGAAGAAAAGGACCGAGGCTGAAGAGCAGTTGCGCCGCTACGCAGCCATGTTGTGGTCGCAGGAACGGCCGGGGGCGCGGGCGCCCTATCTGTGCTTGGCTAGCGATGGCGTCCGCTTCATCGTGTACTCCCCCACCATAGTTGACCCATCTGCAGAAGAAATTCCCGTTGACGCCGTCGGACTGAGCAAACTCGAAGAGGCCGACTGGACGAAACTGATGGCTTCAGAAGTGTATTTCTGGCTTGATCGCTATTTCCTGCGGCAGGAGAAGCTGCGCCCCACTACCGAAACGATCGTCCGCGATTTCGGCATCAAGAGCCATGCTTTCCAGACATCATCCGGTTCGCTGATGGCCCTGTGGCACGGATTAAGAGAGCAGGGCCCGTTTGTCGTGGTCTACGATGGCTGGAAGAAATACCTGCAGATAGTCTACGGAAGTGAAGTCGCCGGCGAAGACCTCTTTGTCCGCCATACCTATCTGGCCACCCTGGCCAAGCTGATGTCCTGGACACGCCTCACCGAGAACGCCGGCCTGCCTGAAGAAGCCCGGATAGTCGAGCTGCTGGAAGGGCGCATCTTCAGAGCGCAGGGGATAGAGAACTTCATCGAGGAGGACTTCTTCTCCTGGCTGGCGCGGGAAGACGCCCTCACAACGGGGGTTGGTATCACGCGCTGGCTTTTCAGTCTGCTCCAGAACTATCACCTTCAGGAGCTTTCGGAAGATGTCCTCAAGTCTCTCTACCAGGAGCTGGTGGACCCGGAGACCAGGCACGACCTCGGGGAATTCTATACCCCCGACTGGCTGGCCCACCGCATGGTCAACAAATTGCAGGACATCAACGCCGGCGGTTCGATGTTCGACCCGGCCTGCGGCTCCGGCACGTTCCTCTACCTCGCCATCCGGGAAAAGCGCTCCCGGCTGGGCGATTCTCCGGAAACCCTCAGCCATATTCTTGACTCGGTTTACGGGACCGATGTTCACCCCCTTGCCGTCGCCGTCGCCAAAACGAACTTCATCCTCGCCCTCGGCGATCTGCTAAAAAAGAGAAAAGGCCCGGTAACCATCCCGGTCTACCTGGCCGACACCTTGAAGCTGCCGAAGTTCGTCTTGCAGGGAACAACGCCCATAGTTGCCGAGTCCCTGGTGCCCCAGCTTCCAGGCTATGAGCTGGACCTGGACGGCTTCAAAGTGTACTTGCCGGCAGAGGTGGTCAAAGACCCTTCGCTCTACGACCGGTCCGTTGAGCTGATGAAGGAGTTCGCCCGGCAGAACAAGGGCAATACTATCGCCCTCGAAGCTTTCCAGAAGTTCCTCAAGGGCCGCGACTTCCCGAAGGCGGACGCCGCCCCCGTTGTCCAGATGCTTTTTGAGGCAACCGGGGTATTGAAACGCTTCATCGACGCTGACCGGGACACCATCTGGGCCTTTATCCTGAAGAACAGCTACAAGCCCCTGTTCCTGAAGAGAAAATTCGATTTTCTGATGGGCAACCCGCCCTGGATCGCCTTCCGGTTCATGGAACCCGGCTACCAGGCCTTCCTCAAGCGGCAAATAACCGCGGACTACCGGCTGCTCCGCGGTAGGGGCGAGCTGATTACCCACATGGAAATCGCCACCCTGTTCCTAGTGCGGGCGGCCGACCTCTATCTCAAAGAGCGGGGGACCATCGCCTTCGTGCTACCGCGCAGCGTCTTTACCGCCGACCAGCACCACGGGCTGAGGGAGCGCAGCTTCACTTTCAGCGAGTACTCCGTGGAAAACCTTTTCTGGCGCGAGATATGGGACCTGGAGCCGGTGCGGCCCCTGTTCAACGTGCCCGCCTGCGTGGTGGTGGCCGACAGGAAAGAGTTCGACAAGCAGAAATACCCCGTAGCGGGACAAATACTCAGCGGGACGCTACTGCAGAAGAACGCCCCGCTGGCTGAAGCTGAGAAATCCCTCACGGCGGAAGATGTACGGTTTTCCCTCAATACCCGCGGCAAGCGCTCTTTCTGGGCCACCGGAAAAGAGGCCAGCAAGAAAGGGCCGAGCTACTACAAGACGCGGTTTGCCCAGGGCGCTACCATCGTCCCCCGCTCCTTCTGGTTTGTCCGCGTAAGGCCTTCACCCCTGGGTTTTGACCACGACATGCCGCCGATGGAAACCGACCCCCGGGCGACCGAGGAAGCAAAAGAAGCCTACAAGGATGTCAAATTCCACGGGCAGGTGGAGAGCCGCTTCCTTTACGCCACATTGCTTTCCACCGACCTGGTACCCTTCGGGAACCTGGGGTACCGGCTAGTGGTGCTGCCGTTGGAGCCTCAGGGGGACCACTTCAGGCTCCTTGACAGCGACGAAGCCCACGAGCGCGGGTTCTTCCATCTTCGGGAGTGGGTGGACAGGGCGCAGGCCGAATGGGAAAGAAGGAGAGGCGAAAAGGCGGCAAGAACCAGCGCACTGGACTGGCTGGACTACCGGAAGAAGTTGACCAGTCAGAACCCGCACTCTAAGTACAGGGTAATCTACCCCGACATCAACCGGGTCATGCTGGCAACGGTCTTGCAAACTGAGAGGCCTATCAGTATTCCCCTCGGTGACCAAGAACTGGATGTATCGCATTATGTTACCGACTGCAAGAACTACGTTCTTGAAACTGAAAAAGCCGGTGAAGCTTATTACCTGTCAGCCGTTCTGAATTCGACCGCCCTGGACGCCTTGCTCCAACCGTTCCGCCGCAGAGGACAGAAGGGCCATCCTGACGTTCATAAGAAGATTTTTGACGTCGCCTCCATCCCTCAGTTCGACGCCAAGAACGCTGTCCACCTCCGCCTTGCCCGGTTAAGCAGAGAATGCGGCAAGAAAGTGGCGGGGTGGCTGGCCGGCGGCGGACCGGGCGAAGTCAAGAGCATCGGCAAGGTGCGCTCCATGGTGCGCGACGTGCTGGCAAACGAGTTGCACGAGATTGATGATCTGGTAAGAACAATCCTGAAATAGTCATCGCCATGTAACGCTTAAATGAAACAGGCATGTTTGAAAAGAATCAGGTGGAAAACGTGAGAAAGATAAACAAAGTTCCAGGTCAGTCACAGGAACGCCGGCCCAGACTTGAAACCAGTGGGACGAAAGCAAGGAAGAAGAAACAACCGGAGCCACCGGAAGCAGACGACGAGTTCATTCCGAGAGAGCTCGTTGAAGCTTTCTCGAGGCTCGTCCTTGCGATAGACGAAGCGACAGCCAGAGACGGCAGTGTGGCTAACTATCGCATCAGCCAACCCCCAGATAGTAGAAACTGGCGCCCGGAGGAAAACGGCAACTGGAAGGACTTGTAAGGCCTAGGAGCCAGTTCCCAGGGTTCTGGATTCCCGCTCCCCACCTTAGTGAGGACAGGCTTCGAGGGAATGACAGGCTCTTCCCTCTCGTCTTATCGAAATGAATTCACCGGAATCGTCACTTCGCTCCCTCCCCAGCGTGGATAAAGTAATCTCGGACGAGCGGATCAAACAGATCGAGGCCGGCTATTCCCACCCCCTGCTGATCGAGCTGGTCCGCGGCTACCTGGAAGAACTCCGCCAGCAGCTCAAGTCCGGCGCCGCCGCGCCAACATTCGATGCCATAATCGAGACGGTAATTGCCCGCGCCGCCGCGCGACAGAGACCGTCGCTGCAAAGGGTCATCAACGCCACCGGGGTCATCCTGCATACCAACCTGGGACGGGCGCCGCTGAGCCGGGAGACCATCGAGGCCATGGAAGAGACTTCCCCGGGTTATGTCAACCTGGAAATGGATGTCCGGAGCGGGGCGCGGGGTTCCCGCCAGACCCACATCAAAACCCTGCTCCGCGACCTGACCGGAGCCGAGGACGGCATTGCGGTGAACAACAATGCCGCCGCTATTCTGCTTGCTCTCAGCGCCCTGGCTAAAGGCAAAGAGGTTATCGTGTCCCGTGGCCAGGCCGTGGAGATCGGCGGCGGCTTCCGCATTCCCGAAGTGATGCGGCAGAGCGGCGCGAAGCTGGTGGAAGTGGGCACGACCAACATAACCTACATCGCCGACTACGAGGCGGCCATCACCCCCCGCACCGCCGCCCTCCTCCGGGTACATTCCAGCAACTTCCGCATCGTTGGCTTTACCCAGAGCGTCACTCTCGAAGAGCTGGCCGCCCTGGGAAAGAAACACTCCCTCATGGTGCTGGACGACCTCGGCAGCGGCTGCCTGCTGGATACCTCCCGGTTTGGCCTGGACAAGGAGCCGATGGTGCAGGAAAGCATCGCCGCCGGCGCCAGCCTGTCGTTTTTCTCCGGGGACAAGCTGCTCGGGGGGCCTCAGGCCGGCATCGCCGTGGGCTCGAGACCGCTGGTCGAAAGGATGGCAAAGCACCCTCTGGCCCGAGCCATCAGGATAGACAAGACCCGTCTGGCCGGGTTGATCGCCACCTTTATCCACTACCAAAAAGGGGAGGCCCTGGAGAAGCTGCCGGTCTGGCAGATGATCGCCGCCGAGCTTGCTTCCCTGCGTGGCCGGGCGGAGGCGTGGGCGGAGGCCGCCGGCGGGGCCGCCTCGGTGGAAAAAGGAGAATCGGAAATAGGCGGCGGCAGCCTTCCGGGCGATACCCTGCCCACCTGGCTGTTCGCCTGGAAACCCGGGGGCCCCGGCGCCAGCCAGAGGGTCAGGGCCCTTTCTGCCACATTGAGGGCCTGGGAGCCGCCTGTCCTGGGCCGGATTGGCAAGGACACCCTGTTCCTTGACCCCAGGACCGTTTTACAGGAGGAAGACGCGGTGGTCGTGGAAGCCCTGACCGGGACAAGCCAGGACCGGAATGACGAATGACGACCCCCGATCAAGTCGGGGGTCGTCATTGGTCATTTCGGTATAAGTACGTACTACAATGTCTTGAAAAAAGGTATATGATATATTATATGTGCGGGAAAAAGCTACAACTCCCGGGAACAGAGACCAGCTATGATCCAAAAACTGGATAGTCGGCAGGATGCCGCCGGGGTCGCCGAGGCGCAAGCCGGGCAAACTCCCGGGCAGGTCAGCATCGCGGCGTGGCGGTACGACGATGGAACCTGGTCGAAAATCCCTGTCCTGGCCGCTGAGGAATTCCCGCTTCAGATCTTCGTCAATGGTTCGGAGCTGGTGACGACCCTTTGCACTCCGGTCAAGGCCAACTGCCTGGTGGCCGGATTCCTGTACAACGAAGGCATCATCAGCAGCATCAAAGATGTCGCGTCCATGAGGGTGTGCCTCGAGGATTTCGTGGCTGACGTCAGGCTCACCAGGACGGACTTCGCGCCGCCGACCCGGCGCATGTTGACCTCCGGCTGCGGCGGCGGGGCGAGTTTTATCGAGGAAAAATCAAATCTCAGCCCGGTAAACTCGGAAATGAAGTTCACCGCAGCCAACATCCTGCCGCTGATGAAGCAACTGTACCAGCAATCAGAGATACACCGAAGGGGGGGCGGCGTCCATGCTTCGGCCCTGGCCGACAATGACAACATCATTGTCCTGGCCGAAGACATCGGCCGCCACAACACGCTGGACAAGATCGCCGGGGAGTGCCTGCTGATGCGCATCCCGTTCAAAGACCGCATGCTGATTACCACCGGTCGCATTTCATCCGAAATGCTCCTGAAAGCGGCCCGGATGGAAGTGCCGGTGGTGGTCTCGCGCAGCGCCCCATTGACCAGGTCGGTGGCGCTCGGCGAGAAACTCGGCATAACCGTCATCGGATATGCCCGCGGCGACCATCTGGAAGTCTACAGTCATCCGGAGCGAATTGGCGGGTTGTCGAACTAGTACTCCACTCCCTGTTGCACCGGACACCCTGAAGGATGAAAATGTAATTGTCATCCTGAGCGAAGACGAGCGCAAGCAAGTCGAAGTCGAAGAATTTTCTAGGCGGGGAACCAAAGACCCTTCGACTGCCCCTTCGCTTTGCTCCGGGCTCCGGCTCAGGGTGACAGCCCATCTTCTGAGCAAACGGAAGCGCCTCTAGAAAAGGAGAGAAACAATGCCTAAAATCGGTCCAATGGAGCTGGTCATCATCCTGGTGATCGTACTGATCATCTTTGGAGCCGGGAAGCTCCCGGAAATCGGCAGCGCCATGGGGAAGGCCATAAAGTCTTTCAAGAGCGAAGCCAAGGGGAAAGAGGAGAACACCGCCCAGGCCAAAACGACGACGCCGCCGCAGCCTGTCACACCAGCCCCGACCGAACCGGAAAAGAAAGCCTGAAAGCTTCGCAAGCCGACGCCTCAAATCCGTCAAGAATAAGGTCTTGCGCAAGATGAAAAGAAGAAATGGCGAAATTCGAAGTCCGAATGACGAATCAAATTCGAATGACTAATGACGAATGTAAGTCTTGTTTTGACATTCGAGTTTTGAGCATTGATTCGTCATTCGAGTTTCGTCATTCGTCATTTTGGTTACGGCTTGTCCGGGTTAGGGTCTAGCAATGGATTTCCTGGGAATCGGCCCGATGGAGCTGCTGGTGATTCTCATCATTGCGCTCATCGTTTTCGGGCCTAACCGCTTGCCGGAAATAGCCGCCCAACTCGGGAAGTTCATCAACAACATGAAGCGGGCCGGGACTGAAATGACCCGGGAACTGAACCGCGAGATCGAAGAGAATAAGAGAAGTATTGCTGCGGCTACGGAAGAGGCAAGAGCGGTGACCAAGACCTCTTTGGCCGTGGAGGAAGAACCCGAGACGCCGAAGCAGCCCGTGGCAGCGGCGGCAACGGAGGATAAGGCCACAAAAGCCGGCTCCTCCCCCGCCCCCGCGCCTTAACCATTGTATGACTCTACAAACTCCGGGCAGCCCTAGAAAAGCCGGGCCTTTGAACTACCGGCTACCGGCTACTGGCTACTGACTACTTTTCTATGCCTCCCGACACCAAACTGACCCTCATGGGTCATATCCTCGAGCTGCGGCGCCGAATGATGTACTCGGCGGTAGCGGTGGTAATTACTACCGTGCTGTCCTTCGTTTTCACCGAGCAAATAATGAGAGTCCTGCTCCGCCCCGCCGGAGGCATCAAACCCATCTTCACTGAAATGCAGGAAATGTTCAGCACCTACATAAAGGTGGCGCTGGTCTCCGGGGTGGTGCTGGCCATGCCCTTCCTCATCTACCAACTGATCATGTTCATAGCCCCGGCGCTGACGCTGAAAGAGAAACGGTTCCTCTTCTCGGTGCTGCCGGGCATCATGCTGGCTTTCGCCGCCGGTGTCCTCTTTGGCTACTTTGTTTTGCTGCCCCCCGCCGTGGAGTTTCTTCTCAGCTTCGGCAGCGATATCGCCACACCGCAAATCAAGATCGGCAACTATATCTCGGTCGTTACCACGCTGTTATTCTGGATCGGGGTCTGTTTCGAACTCCCCGTCGTGCTTTTTTTCCTGGCAAAACTGCACGTAGTCTCGGCCCAAAAACTCGCCAAAGCCAGACCCTTTGCCTTCATCCTCGCCTTCATCATCGGGGCGGCAGTGACCCCCACTTCCGACCCCATCAATCAGGCCCTGGTATCCGTACCTATCATGATCCTCTACGAGATCGGCATTCTTCTGGCCCGGCTGGCCTGGCGGGGACCAAAACAGCAAACAGCGGCGGCCGCAAAGATGTAGGGAGCTATCGGCTATCGGCTATCGGCCGTCGGCTGTCGGCTATCAGCCGTTAGCTTTCAAATAGACACACAGTACTGGAATGGTGAGTTCCCACAGCCACCCCAGCTACCCCCCCTCCGGCCCCCAACTGTGCCTGACCCACCGTGCCTGGCTTTCAGCCCGACCCGAGACCCGCCGTAGCGGCACGCTGCCGCGTGACCCCCAGGGGTGGGCCTGCGTGGATTTTGCAGTTTTGTCATATTTGTCTCAGCGTTTTTATGACTTTGTAACAGCCTTGCCGGTAAACTAATACGAACGCGGGAATAATTGCGTCAACTGGCGCGCCCCGTCGCCGCACGCATCATTACGTGTTGCGCTTGTATCAGCGTGTACTTGTGTGAGCGAATGAGCGAAGATGCATCGAACAGTCAAAGAAGGAGAGCAAACGAATGTCTGAGACAACCTTCGGGATCGAAGCTATGGAGATGGCGTTGCACCTGGAGAAGATTGGCCGGAGCTTTTATGAGCACATGGCCGGCGTCGGGAACGGCGCAGGTGGGCTTTACCGGGACCTTGCGTCCCAGGAGACTGAGCACGAAAAGGTCCTGGCCTATGCCCTGGACCACCTGGATGCCACGCAGCGGGCGGCGGTCTACCCGTGGGACTACTACCAGTACATCAAGAGCGTTGCCGACCGGGTGGTGTCTCTCGACGGACTGATCCAGGAAGCCGTGGCGCAGGGGTCCGTCAGCGCCGAGAAGGCGGCCGGCATTTGCCAGGCGTTGGAAAGAGAGTCTATCTTCGTTTATTCAACCATGTACTCCCTGGTGCCTATCGCCAGCAAAGATATCTGCCAGAAGCTTGCTGAAGCCGAGACACTGCATCTCATCGAACTGCAAAAGATGGCCCAGACAGGGCTGGCTGTCGCACAAAGCATGGATAAGACCACGGTGGAGCTGGGACCGCCTCTGATACCGGCGGGAAATCTCCCTTAGGAACTATTCTCAGATAAATTGAACAGTAAACCACCAGATTAACACAAGATTTCCACGACATTCTGTGCCACAGGCGTCCCGCCTGGCAGAGCCATTGTTTTCCTGCAACCCGGACGCCACAGGAAGACTATCGCAGCCTCCCCCGCCACGACCACCCCCGCAGGCTAAAGACCTGCCTCGACTCGTCGGGACTCTCGCAGAGCGGAGCGGCTACAAGCCCCGGCGCAGGCTGAACACCCGCGACCACCCCCCCACATCTCCCTTGCTGCATGTCAATTGCCGCGTGCCATCCTTGCGGCAATCAAAATCGATATGTTATAATGGCGGCAAATACGTAAGAAACAAGGAAAAAGAAGTGCTGGAAAAAGAACAGAAAGCAGCGATCGTCGCTAAGATTCAGAAACATGCGAAGGACACGGGTTCCGCGGAGGTCCAGATCGCTCTGCTGACGGAAAGAATTAACCAGCTCACCACTCATCTCAAGATGTTTCAAGGCGACCACCATTCCCGTCGTGGTCTATTGAAGCTGGTGGGGCAGCGCCGCAGGTTACTGACCTACCTGAGCAACGAAGAGCCGAAGCTTTACCGCGGTCTGATATCGAAGCTAGGCCTCCGAAAATAAATTGAGGTGGTGGTTTCCTGGAAGGAGATGTCCCGATCACCATGTCCCACAAGTATGAATGCGTCCTGGGCGATAGGACCCTGTCCATCGAAACGGGAGAAATCGCCGGGCAGGCTGACGCCGCCGTTACCGTCCGCTACGGCGATACCATTGTCCTGGTCACAGCTTGCTTTGCTCCCGAACCGCGGCCCGACATAGATTTCGTCCCGCTGACGGTTGACTACGAAGAGAGGCTCTACGCCGCCGGCAAGATCCCGGGCGGATTTATCCGGCGCGAAGGGCGTCCCACCCAGGCTGCTACCTTAGCGGCCCGGCTGACGGACCGGCCCATCCGGCCGCTTTTCCCCAAGGGTTGGCGTCAGGAAGTCCAAATTGTGGCCACCGTCCTCTCGGCGGACCAGGAGAATGATCCAGATATCCTGGCGCTCATTGGCGCTTCGGCGGCGCTCACTATCTCCCGCATCCCCTTCGAAGGACCCATCGGCGCTGTCCGCATCGGCTACGCCGAGGGCGGTTTCCTGATCAACCCCACCCACAGCCAGCTCGACACGAGCACCCTGGACCTGGTTGTTGCCAGCACCGGCAAGCAAATAGTCATGCTCGAGGCCGGCAGCAAAGAAGTATCGGAAGCCATCGTGCTGGAGGCCATCAAAAAGGGGCACCAGGTAAACCAGGAGGTTATCAAACTGCTGGAGCAGATGGGCCGGGAACTCGGCAAACCGAAAATCGCCTTCACCCCTCAGGATATCCATGAGCAAGAGGATGAAATCCACGCCTTCATGAAGGAGCGGGTCTCGCCTGAAATACTGACGGCCTCCAAGGCCAAACGGGAGCCTGTCTTCGAGCAGATCAAAGCCGAGGTAATCCAGAAATTCTCTGAGAAGTTCCAACCCGCCGTCATCAAGGCGGCGTTTGAATCCGGGTTGAAAAAGCAGGTCCGCGACCTGATCCTGAATAAGGGCATCCGCCCCGGGGGACGGGACTACACCACCATCCGCCCCATTTCCTGCCAGATAGGCGTCCTGCCCCGGACCCATGGCTCCGGCTTATTCACCCGGGGCGAGACCCAGGTCCTGACCATAACCACCCTCGGTTCCACCGGTGAGCAGCAGAAGCTGGATGGCCTTAGCCCGGAAGAGACCAAGCGTTTCATGCACCATTATAATATGCCGGGCTTTTCCAACGGCGAAGTGCGCCGCATCGGCACACCCGGCCGGCGGGAAATCGGCCACGGGGCGCTGGCGGAAAAAGCCCTGGAACCCCTCCTCCCTCCGCTAGATGATTTTCCCTATACCGTACGGCTCGTCTCGGAGGTCCTCAGTTCCCACGGCAGCACATCCATGGCCAGCGCCTGCGCCGCCACGTTATCCCTCATGGACGCCGGGGTACCCATCAAGTCCCCGGTGGCCGGCATTGCTATGGGACTGGTAACCGGACCGGAGGACAAGTCGGTCGTCCTCACTGACATCGAAGGCACCGAGGACTTCTACGGCGATATGGATTTCAAGGTGGCGGGGACCAGCCAGGGCATCACTGCGATTCAACTCGATATCAAGCTCAAAGGCATCAGCTTTGAAATCGTGGAAAAGGCACTGACCGGGGCCAGAGACGCCCGCATGAAAGTGCTGGACGCCATGAACCGAACCATCTCCACCCCTCGCCCCGAGATGAGCAAATACGCCCCGCGCATCTTCAAGATAACCATCCCCACCGATAAGATAGGCGCGGTCATCGGCCCCGGCGGCAAGATGATACGCTCCATCATCGACGAGACCAAGGCCACCATCGACATAGAAGATGACGGCACTGTCCTGATCGGCTCGCCCAGCGAGGAAGCGGCGCAAAGAGCCATCGAACGAATCGAAAGTCTCACCAAGGAAGTGGAAGTAGGCCAGATATACACCGGCAAGGTGACACGGCTGATGAACTTCGGCGCCTTCGTAGAGGTGCTCCCCGGCAAAGAAGGGCTGGTCCACATCAGCGAACTGGCCGATTTCCATGTTGCCACCGTCGAAGACGTCGTCAAGATCGGTGACGAGATCATGGTTAAGGTCATCGAAATCGACCGGCTGGGCAGGATCAACCTCTCGCGCAAGGCAGTATTCGGTGAGTCTCAGAAAGATGGGCCCCAGCAGAGGGAGTTCGCCGAAGCCAGGCAAACACGCCCTCAGCCTCCCAGGGAAGACCGGGGCAGGCCGGGAGGCCACCGCCCGTTTGAGGACAGAGAACGCCGCGGCGAGCCCAGAAAGCCCTTCTTCAGACCGGGCCCGCGGGATAGATAAGTGGCCGCCATCAAAGTAGCCGTCCACGGGGCGCAGGGGAAGATGGGCCAGGAAGTGATCAACGCCGTAGCCAGGTCGGCTGATCTGGCGGTCGTCGGGGCCGTGGACAAGAAACCGGGCGCCGGTTTCCTGACCCTTCCCGACGGCAAAGGCCGGGTACCTTATAGCGGGGACCTGCGGGCGGTGTTACTCGAGTCGCAGCCGCAGGTCCTCGTGGACTTCTCTGTGGCCGAAGCCTCGATTGCCGCCGCCAGAGCAGCGGCATCCCTGGGAGTAAACCTCGTGATCGGCACCACCGGTCTAAGCCAGGACAACATCCGGGAAATAGAAACGCTCTGCAGCCAGAGGCAAATCGGCGCTGTCGTGGCGCCGAATTTCGCCCTGGGAGCGGTGGTTATGATCCATCTGGCCAGGACTGCCTCGAAATACTTTGACTACGCCGAAATAGTGGAAATGCACCACGAAAACAAGAAGGATGCTCCTTCGGGGACGGCGATAGCCACCGCCCAGGCAATGCTGGAAGCCAGGGGTAAGCCCTTCCAACACCCCCCCACCGAGAAGCAGACTCTCGCCGGGACCAGGGGCGGTGAACACGGCGGCATCGCCATCCATAGCATGAGGGTCCGCGGCCTGAACGCCCACCAGGAAATCGTTTTTGGCGACCTCGGCCAGACCCTCACCATCCGCCACGATTCCATCAACCGGGAATCCTTCATGCCCGGTGTTCTCACGGCCATACGGGAAGTAGTCCGGCGCAAGGGCCTGGTTTACGGCCTGGACCGGCTCCTCGGCCTGTGACATAGACTAGGTTTCTCCCCCTTTCGTAAAGGGGGATATAGGGGGGTTTCCTTAGTCGTGTAGGGTGGGTTAAGCACAGAGGGGATGTGGGGAGGAGGGTGGCTGTGCGAACCCACCAGAGCGACAGGAAAAGAGCCAGCGTGTCCAGAACAACCGGGAGAAACGGTGGGTTCGCTTCCCGATTGCATCAGAACGCTTATTATCCTGCCGAAAGAAATGAAAAAGTACCATGTCGCCATAGTCGGGGCTACTGGCCTTCAGGGCCAGGAATGTATCAATATCCTGGAACAGCGCAAGTTTCCGGCAGCTTCCCTGCGGCTCTTTTCGTCCGACAAAGCCAGCGGGCGCAAAGTCTTCGTCAGTCACCGCGAAATGGCGGTGTACGAACCGAGCTCTCAGGCCTTCGACTACGCCAACATCGCCTTTTTCCTGGAGGGAGCGGGAACCAGCACCCACTACGCGCCGCTGGCCGTGCAGGCCGGCGCCCTGGTGGTTGATACGAGCTCGGCGTTCCGGCTCGACCCGTGGGTACCCCTGGTGGTGCCGGAAGTGAACCTTCGCGATGCCGCCAAACACAAGGGTGTCATCTCGACCCCGAGCAGCGGCGTGATTCCCCTGGTCATGGTACTGCACGCCCTGAACAAACGCAGCCGGATCAAGCGCGTTGTCGTCAACTCGTTCCATTCCGTTTCCGGCTCCGGCGCCCGGGCCATGGAAGAGCTTACCACTCAGAGCAAACTGGCAATCGAAGGCAAAGCGGTAGCTCCGCACATCTATCCCCATCAGATCGCCTTCAACCTCTTGCCGGAAGTGGACGTCTTCATGGATGACGGCTATACGAGAGAGGAATGGAAGATCGGGCAGGAAACGCGGAAGATACTCCACGTTGACGACCTGCCCATCTCCGCCACGGCGGTCAGGACGCCGGTCTACATCGGCAACAGCCTGGCAGTCAACTTAGAATTCGCCAGTTCCCTGTCCCGTGAGGATGCGCGCGGCATCCTGGCCGAAGCCCCCGGGATCAAAGTCCAGGACGACCCCACGGTCAGCCTCTATCCCCAGCCGTGGTCGGCCGCGAGGACAGACGAAGTATTTGTGGGCCGGATACGCAAAGACACCTCTTGCGACAACGGGCTGGCCCTGTGGATAGTCACGGACAACCTGCGCAAGGGGGCCGCCCTCAACGCCATTCAGATCGCCGAAGCGATGCTTCGCAACGACTCGACGCCTTAGTAAGATCAAAAAACAAAGTGCAAAACTCGAAATCACAGATCAAAATTCAAAATGATCACTCCCCCTCCTCAGACCAGCTTCCGATGAACGACTTCTGCTCGATATCAGGATCCCCCATGTTGTCCTTGAGCATGAACAGCGCCACGCCATTTTTGCATTTTGAGCTGTCATTTTTTCATTTTGGTTTTTGATATTTGATTCTTGGCTCCGGCTCGTCCAGGTCAGGAGGCTATTTCATGGATAAACCCGGCAGACTGATCAGCGCGATGGTGACGCCCTTCGATGAAAAGGGTAACGTTGATTTTGAGCAGGCCAGGAAGCTCGCCAATGCCCTGATCAAGTCGGGCAGCGACGGGGTGGTTGTCTCCGGCACCACCGGCGAGTCTCCCACCCTCAGCCGCGAGGAGAAGCTCCGGCTGTTCGCCGAAATCAAAGAGGTCGTCGAGGAGAGAGGCGCCGTCATCGCCGGCACCGGCACCTATAACACCGCCGAAAGCGCCAAACTCACCAGGGAGGCCGAGAAAGCCGGGGTTGACGCCATTCTCCTCGTCGTCCCGTACTACAACAAACCGTCCCAGGACGGCCTCTACCAGCATTTCAAGACCATCGCGGCCGCCACCAGGCTGCCCTGCATCCTGTATAACGTCCCTTCGCGCACCATCACCAACCTGGCCCCCGAGACCATCGTCAAACTCAGCAAGATTCCCAACATCGCCGGGTTGAAAGAAGCCAGCGGCAATCTGGACCAGGTGGCCAAAGTCATCGATGGCGCCGGCAAGGACTTCCTGGTATACAGCGGGAACGACGCCGACACCCTTCCCATACTCGCGCTCGGCGGCTACGGGGTCATCAGCGTGGCCTCGCACCTGGTGGGGAAACAAATCCGCGAAATGATCGACAAATGCCTGGCGGGTAATTACCCTGAGGCCGCGTCCATTCACCGCCGCCTCTTGCCCCTGGTCAACGCCATGTTCATCACCTCCAACCCCACGCCCCTCAAGTACGCCCTCAACAGGATAGGCTTCAGGGTAGGCAAACCGCGGCTGCCGCTCACCGAGCCGGACGAAAAATCCGCCGCCGCAATAGATGCCACTTTGAAGAACTACAAAATAGATTTACCTATCGCGTAACCCGGTACCTCAGGCCACCGTGCCTGTGTGGGCCGTAACCCGGTACCTCAGGCCACCGTGCCTGTGGGGGCCGTAACCCGGTACCACAGGCCACCGTGCCTGTGTGGCCGTAACCCGGTACCACAGGCCTCCGTGCCTGTGTGGGCCGTAACCCGGTACCACAGGCCTCCGTGCCTGTGAGGCCGTGACCCGGTACCTCAGGCCTCCGTGCCTGTGAGGCCGTAACCCGGTACCTCAGGCCTCCGTGCCTGTGGGGGCCGTAACCCGGTACCACAGGCCTCCGTGCCTGTGTGGGCTCCTGATCCAGACAAGCCGGAACGGGAATGACGAAACCCGAATGACGAATCAATGTTCAAGATCCGAAATTACCAAACGGGGTCCTCCCATGACATCGCAATTCGTCATTCGGACTTCGTCATTTCCCGTTTTCATTGGTCATTCGTCATTCGGACTTTGTCATTCGTTACATTCGTTATCTGATGGGTAGCCTCGAACACCTCCGCGTCATTGAATTAGCTTCGACCATCGCCGGCCCGGTGGCGGCGATGCATCTGGCCGATCACGGCGCCGACGTGATCAAGGTGGAGCCTCTGGCCGGTGAACTGAGCCGGTCCATGAAGGCAGCCAGCTTTGTATCGCGCAACCGGAACAAGCGCAGCATATGCATCGATCTGGATACTGATGCCGGTCGGAGGGTCTTCTACCGGCTTGTGGAGCGGTCAGACGTACTCATAACCAACATGTTGCCCGCACAGACCGAGCGGCTCGGAGTAACCTATGAAGCGCTGCGTCCGTTGAACGGGCGTCTCATTTACGCCCACGTGACCGGCTATGGCGGCAAGGGCACGTTCGCGAATGAGCCCGCTTTCGACCAGATCCTGCAGGCGAGGACCGGCCTGGTTGGGGCGCGGCGCATGCCCGATGGCACTCCGGTGGTCCTCCCGGTCTACGTCTCAGACTATTCCGCCGGCATTATGCTGGCCTATGGGATTTGCATGGCGTTGCTGGGAAGAGAAAAGACGGGTGTCGGCCAAAAGGCCGAGGTCTCGCTGCTGGACATGGCCCTGGGAATGCAGGCCCATGAAATGGTGACCGTTCATGGCCGGCGCGCTCCTTCCGAGGGCGGCCAGGCGCAGGCCGTCTTCAACGTGTACAAATGCCAGGATGGCAAATGGCTGACATTTGCCGTGCCAACCCAACGCCACTGGGTACGTCTCTGCGAGGTCCTGGACCTGGGACACCTGGCGGTTGACCCGGCCCTGGCTGGTTATGAAAAGCGGGCGCAACGCGCCGCCGAACTCTACTCCCTCTTTGAAGGCATCTTTCAAACCCAGCCCCGGGACAAATGGCTGAAGGAGCTTGAAAAAGCGGGACTCCCGGCCGGCCCCATCCTGGACCGGAGCGAGGTTATGGACGACCCGGTGGTCAGGGAGCACGCTTCTCTAATCGAGATTGACTACCAGGGTGCCGGCCCTTTCCGGATGCCCGGCATACCCCTTGCCATGTCTTCGTCGCCGGGCACCGTGCGGTTACCTCCACCGCAGCGCGGCCAGCACACCGATGAGGTGCTGCGGGAGCTGAAATACAGCGCCGGAGATATCCAGCAATTGCGCCAGAACCGCGCCGTCGGCTGAGGCAGCATTCCCTCCCCGCTTCGCAAAAGGGCAGAAGACCCTCTCCCCCTTTTGCAAACTGACCGTGTCCCACGTCTCGGGCTGGACACAGAGCGTCTCTTGAGATGTGGAACATAGGCGCAGCCAAAGGTTTGATTGCTCCAGGCGAGGTTGCGAATAACCGGTACCACCCCGATCCATCGGGGCCTGTGAGCGCTGGATCTTGAACAAGGCAAACTTAATC
>JACQUA010000083.1 GCA_016210565.1 Chloroflexota bacterium | reverse complement strand
GGTCTTTGCTCTCCCCGCCCGGGAAAGAACTTGTCCTGAGCAGCCGAAGGATTCTTCGACTCCGACTCGCTTACGCTCGTCTTCGCTCAGAAAGACATTTTCATCCGTGATGGTGCGCCACCGACGCATGGGTGATTGATTGGAATTCCGATCCCTGGGAGGATCCCCGATGACCGAAAAGAAAACCAGACGGGACAACTTTGCCGACCTGCGCCGGCTGGCCGAGGAACGGGCCCTGCAGGAACAGGTCGACGTCGACAGCCTGGACTTGGAGGACACCCGCAAGCTGCTGCACGAACTGTCGGTGCACCGGATCGAGCTGGCGCTCCAGAACGACGAGCTCCGCCGGTCCCAGGGCGACCTGGAGAAGTCCCGGGAAGAATACCAACAGCTATACGATTTCGCCCCGGTGGGGTATTTCACCCTGGACCGCTGGCACTTCATCCAGCAGGTCAATGACCAGGGCTGCCATCTCCTGAAGGCCATCCGGCAGGAACTCCTCAAGAGGGACTTTACCCGCTTTGTCGACCCCGGTTCCCAGGCTGCCTTTCGCCGGTTCAGCGCCCGCTGCGCCCGGGCGAGGGGCGAGTCCCGCACCCAGGGCCTCCAGCTCGTGGGGAAACACGGCGTCCCTTTCTACGCCAGGCTGGAGGGGGCGGTGCTGTCCCGACACGTCGGGATTCCCGGAACGGAGCGGGAAGCCAAAAGCGACCTCCGCCAGTTCAGCATCGCCGTGAGCGACATCACCCGGCAGCATCGCGCCGAGGAAAAGGCGCGCCGGTCCGAGGGGGTGTTCCGCACCCTGGTGGAGTCCTCCCCCGACGGCATCGTCTGTCTGAACTCCACCTGGCGCATCACCGACTGCAACCGGTGGTTTTCCCGCTTCACCGGTTACTCCAAAGAAGAGCTAGCCGGCCGGGAGTTCACCGCCTTTGTCCAGAACAAGACCGGGGAAGACCTCAAAGCCGCCCGGGTCCCGGTGGAAGGGAGCGTGGAGATGGAGCTGGAGATGGCGGGGCAGGGGGGCGCCGTTTCCCCCGTGTGGGCCAAGCTGGCCCGGCCCGCGGGCGGCGGCGACCGCTTCAACGTCATCGCCTACCTGAGGGACATCACCGACCGGAAGAAACTGGATGAACTGAAGGATGATTTCATCAGCCTGGTCTCCCACGAGCTGCGCACCCCCCTCACCGTGGTCATCGGCGGCATCCGCACCGTGCTGAGCGCCGGCGACCGGCTGTCACCCGGCGAGGCCAACGAGCTCCTCCGGGATGCCGCCTTAGACGCCGAGGGCCTTTCCGATGTCCTGGACAACCTCCTGGAGCTCTCCCGCTCCCAGGCGAACCGGGTGCGCCTCAACCTGCAACTGACGGACGTCGAAGGGGTGGCCCGGGGAGTCGTGGCCCGCTTCCAGGGGAAAAGCGCCCACCATTTTAGCGTCTCTTTCCCCGCCGATACCCCGGAACTGCCGGCCGACCCCCTGCGCCTGGAACACATCCTTTTCAACCTGGTGCAGAACGCCGTCAAGTACTCCCCCCAGAGCGGCGAGATCAGGATCTTCGGACGCTCCGACGGCCGGTACCTGACCGTCGGGGTCAGCGACCAGGGCGTCGGCATCCCCCTGCTGGCCCAGGACCGCTTGTTCGCCGCCTTCGAGCGGGTGGCCGGCGGCGGCGATAACACCGTGCGGGGCACCGGGCTGGGACTGCTGGTCTGCCGGCGGCTGGTGGAAGCCCACGGCGGTCGCATCTGGGTGGAATCGGCGGTGGGGAAAGGGTCGACCTTCTACTTCACCCTGCCCCTCGTCGATAGTCGATAGTCAATAGTCGGCAGTCGGCGGTCGGCAGCCGGGGCCGTAGTCGCTCCGCTTTACGGAGCGGGGGCAGAGGCGGTCTGAGCAGTCGAGCAGTCGGCGGCCGGCGGCCGGGGGCGGCGAATCTGTAATCTGCAATCTGCAATTCCCCCGTGAATCTTGAATCTTGAATCTTGAATCTGTTATGATGAACCTCGCCATGACCAGCTACCACCCCGGACAGACCCATCCCAGCCGTCCCCGGCGCCGGCTGCCGGGCGCCGACCGCCGGCCGCCTCCCGCCGATTTCCCTGCCATCCACCGGCTGCGGCTCAAATTCTCCCGCGGCGAGGAACTCAAATACATCTCCCACCTGGACCTCATCCGCCTCTGGGAGCGCGCCCTGAGGCGGGCCAGGCTGCCCCTGGCCTATTCCGAGGGTTTCAGCCCCCATCCCCGCCTTTCTATCGCCGCCCCCCTGGCGCTGGGCGTCACCAGCGAGGCCGAGCTGATGGACGTCTTTCTGGAGAGAAAGGTGATGCCTTACCTGGTCCTCAAAGCCCTGCCCCCCCAGTTGCCGCCGGGGATCGGCCTGAGAGAGGTGCAGACCATGGCCCCGGCCGCCCCGTCGCTCCAGAGCCAGGTGCGTTTTGCCGAGTACCGGGTGGAAATAGCCACCGCCAGGGACCAAACAGCGGTGCAGCAGGCTCTGGATGACTTCATGGCCCGGCAGAGCGTGCCCTGGCAGCACTCCCGCGACACCGGCCCCAGACTGTATGATTTGCGGCCCCTGGTGGATGACCTCTGGCCTCTG
Source organism: Chloroflexota bacterium (assembly GCA_016210565.1). Taxonomy (GTDB): domain Bacteria; phylum Chloroflexota; class Dehalococcoidia; order JACQUA01; family JACQUA01; genus JACQUA01. Next base: position 4,875 of record JACQUA010000083.1, on the reverse strand, counting down.
GGCTGCCAGGCCGGGGTTTGCTCGCTGGCCCTGAAACTCCGCCTGGACAGCCAGGGCGCCGGCCGGCCCGAGCAGGTGGCTGCCGCCCTGGGCTTCCCGGGGCGTCCCCTGGCCATCCACCGCAGCCGTCTCTTCCTGGCTTCGGGGGAAGACGAAAACAAAATGACCACCCCCGACTGGATCGGGGGCGAACGATGAATGACCAATCGACGGAAGAATCCAGAAGCCACCGACCCGCCCGCCATTCTGAATCCTGGATTCTGAATTCTGAATTCTCGACTCGTCATTTGATCAGTCCCGAACGGCGGGAAAAGGCCCGGGAGCTGGCCCGCCTCTCCCGGCGTCTCTCCCTCCTGGAAACGGCCGCCGAAGGCATATTGCTGCTGCTTTTCCTTTTCAGCGGGCTTGCCGCCGGGCTGCGCGATCTCCTTCCCGGGGCCTTTCTCCTCCGGGTAGGCGTGTTCACCCTGATCACCGGCGCCGCCTACGAGGTCATCTTCAGTCCCCTGTCGTACTACCAGGGCTACGTGCTGCCGCGCCGCTACGGCCTGTCCGTGCAGGGATTCCGGGGCTGGCTGGCGGACCACCTCAAGGGGTGGGCGCTCGGCCTGTTCCTGGGGCTGGTCGCGGGCCTGGCCATCTACTGGCTGCTGGCCGCCTATCCGGCGACCTGGTGGCTCTGGGCCAGTCTCTTCCTGGTCCTGCTTTCCATCCTCCTCACCCACCTGGCCCCGGTGCTGATCCTGCCCCTCTTTCTAAAACTCCAGCCCCTCACCGACCCCGAGCTGGGCCGGAGACTCAACGAGCTGGCCCGCCGCGCCGGCGTCCGCATCAAGGGGGTCTTTGTGGCCGATCTCAGCGCCAGGAGCACCACCTCCAACGCCGGCTTGATGGGCATCGGAGCGACGCGGCGCATTGTCGTCAGCGACACCCTGATCGCGCAATACACCCCCGACGAAATCGAGGCGGTGCTGGCCCACGAGCTGGGCCACCATGCCCACCGGGACATTCCCCGGCTCATCCTGGTCCAGGCAGGTCTGCTCCTGGTCTCGTTCTACCTGGCCCACCTGGCCCTCCGGCGGTTCTCCCTGCCGCTGGGCCTGGAGGGACCGGCGGACATCGCTGGTTTTCCCTTGCTGATGCTGGTCCTGGGGGGACTGTTCCTGGTTGCCTCGCCGCTGGTCAAGGGCTTCAGCCGGCGTATCGAGAGCGCGGCCGACAGCTATGCCCTGGGACTGGCCCGTCTGCCGCAGGCCTTCCTCACGGCGCTGGCCAAGCTGACCGACCAGAACCTGGCCGAGGCCCGGCCCCCGCGCTGGGAGGAGTGGCTGTTCTACGACCACCCGCCGTTCTACCGGAGAAAGGCCAACGTGGAAAGGTATATGGCGAGTAGCCAGTAGCGAGTAGTGAGTAGCGAGTAGTGAGTAGCGAGTAGCGAGTAGCGAGTAGGAAGAGTAGGAAGAGTAGGAAGTAGCGAGTAGGATGAGTAGCAGGTAGACAGCAGATGGTAGAAAGTAGCCGATAGCCGGCAGCCGAACCCAATAACCCAATAACTCAATAACTCAAAGAACTCAAAGAACTCAAGGAACTCCCATGCTTCGACTCATTCTCGTCCGTCACGGTGAAACCGACAGGAACTCCCAGATGCGCCTCCAGGGGGGCCGGAGCGATACGCCCCTCAACGAAAAAGGGGAGGAGCAGGCCCGCTGCCTGGGCCGGGCGCTCAGTGGTGAAAGCCTGGAAGCCGTGTACTGCAGCCCCCTGAAAAGGGCCATGGACACCGCCCGGGCCATCTCCGGTTTACACGGGCTGGAGCCTTCACCCCTGCCCGGCCTGGTCGAGCTGGACATGGGCGTCATCGACGGGCGCAACATCTCCGAAATCAGAGCGAGCCAGTTGGATTTCTGGACGCGGTGGCGGGCGGGCGACTACTCGATGTCCCTGCCCGGCGGGGAATCCCTGCCCCAATTGCGCCGCCGGGCGTGGGAGGCCGTCCGCGGGATCCTGCAGCGCCACCCCCGGGGGACGGTGGCGGCGGTCAGCCACAGCGTCGCCCTGCAGACGGTCCTCACCGCAGCGCTGGGCGCCCCCCTGGAAAGCTTCTCCCGTTTCCACGTGGCCGTAGCCGGCATCACCATCCTGCATATCGACGGCCTGCGGGCCTCCCTGGTGACCCTCAATGACACCTGCCACCTCGCATAGGGATTCAAGATTCCAAGATTCAAGATTCAAGATTCCCCACCCCGGAAGAGATTACAGATTACAGATTACTCCGTTAACAATCAAATCGTGCAAAAAGTGGAAAACATGAAACCACGAATAAACACTAATCAACACGAAATAATTTGCAAAGGGCAGAGACGGGGAATCGTTTCGGTTTCCGTAAACCAGACCGGAACAAGGAAAGACTATTCGTGTCTATTCGTGTTCATTCGTGGTTTAGATTACTAACGCTTATTGGTTCCGGCTTGTCCGGGTTGGAGATTGCAGATTACGGATTGCAGATTACTCGGTTAAGAGTAAAGTCTTGCGCGAAAATGGCAAGATATTTTCCAAGGCCAATCTGGCTCAAAGCTGATTGTTTTTGCTCCAACTTTTTGGTTCCGGCTTGTCCGGGTTATAGATTGCAGATTACAGATTCCCCGCCCCGGACTGCCGACCGCCCACTGCTTGACTGCCGACTGCTTGACTGCTCGACTGCCGATAGCTGTTAGCTGATAGCTGCCTGCTTTTTTCATTTTGATTTGTCATTTTGCATTTTGCTATTTGATTTTTGATTTTTCTCTGAAATGTCCCAAACACAGTTAGACCTGTCTACCCTTCCGTCCCGGGTCGAGAGATTCATCCGGCGCAACGCCCCGGCCCGCCCGGGGGAGAAGTGGCTGGTAGGCGTCTCGGGGGGCGCGGATTCGGTCTGCCTTCTTCATCTGTTATGTCAAATCCATGAAGGCCTGGGCATATCCCTCCATGCCGTTCATCTGGACCACGGACTGAGGGGCGCCGAGGCCGAAAGCGACGCCGCCTACGTCGCGGGACTGGCCCACCGCCTCAAGGTCCCCCTGGTCTCCGCCAAACAGGATGTCCCGGCCTTTCAGAAAGAGCACCACCTGTCCCCCGAAGAGGCCGCCCGGGAGGTGCGCTACCTGTTTTTCCACCAGCAGGCCCTGTCTCTGGGTGCGGCCCGGGTGGCCCTGGCCCACACGCTGGACGACCAGGCCGAGACGGTGCTCCTTCATCTCGTGAGGGGGGCCGGCGGCCGGGGGCTCCGGGGCATGGCCGCGCGCCAGGAATGGCATTCGCCGCTCACCGGGGCGCAGCTTTCGGTGGTCCGCCCCCTCCTCGAGGTCAGCCGCGCCGAGACCGAAGCCTGCTGCCGCGCTCACGACCTCAATCCCCGGGAGGACAGCTCCAACCGGTCCCCCCGGTTCCTGCGGAACCGTGTCCGTAGCGGGTTACTGCCGTTACTGAAACAGATCAATCCCCGGACCCCGGAAGTCCTGGCCCGGGCCGCCCGGCTGCTTTCCGAGGAGCAGGATGCCTTCGCCAGCCTGTCATCGCCGCTGATGGCCCGGCTGGTCCAGACCGAAAACGGCCGCGTGGCCATCGACATCCCCGGGCTCCTGGCCCAGCCCGTGGGGATACAGCGATACCTGCTCCGGGCCGCCTACGCCCTGTTAAGCGGGCACCTCCGGGACCTGGAAGCCCAGCACATCGAAAGGATGCGCCTTCTGTTGACCGGGGCCGCCGGCCGCCTGGTCAACCTCCCCGGCGGGATCATCTTCCTCAAAGACTACCGGAAAGCGCTCCTATCGGCGGGCGGCCAGGTGACCGCCCCCGGGCCGCCCCCCCCCGCGCCTTCCGCTCTGGCTGTCCCCGGCCTGACCACGGCGATCGGCTACCGGTGGCGCGCCCGCCTGGTCTCTCCCCTGGAGGTCAACCTTCACCAGGTCGATCCCTACCGGGCCTGCCTGGACGCCGCGGCGGCCGGCCGGGACATCCTGGTACGGTTTCGCCAGCCGGGCGACCGTTTCCAGCCCCTGGGCATGACGGGCGAGAAGAAGCTCCAGGACTTCATGGTGGACGCCCGCATCCCCCGGCGGCTGCGCCCCCGCGTTCCCATCGTTTGCTCCCCGGCCGGCATCCTGTGGGTTACCGGCTACCGCATCGACCACCGGGCCAGGGTGACCGACGCCACCAGGGAGGTGCTGCTGCTCGAAGCGGAAGAAGTTGGGAGGTTAGAAGGTTCATAAGGTTCATAAAGTTTAATAGTAGTAAAGTAGGAAGAAGTAGCAATGAGTAGGAACAAGTAGGACGAAATAGGAGGAAGTAGCAAGTAGACAGCGGTCGGCAGTCGGGCCGGGGAACCTTCGAATCTTGAACCCCATAAACCCTCAAACCTTGCAAACCTTATAGACCTTATAGACCTTGTAAACCTTATAAACCTTCAAACCCTCAAACCCTCAAACCGCGCCTTCCCCCCTTCCCCCGGGCTCCCTGAGAAACAGGGTCAGCACGAAATTGCCGGCCAGCATCGCCCCCGCCGCGGCAAAGGTCAGGGTATAGCTGCCGGTGGCATCGAAGACGAAGCCCGCGGTGACGGGGCCCACCGCCGCCCCCAGGGTATAGGCCAGGGTGATCACCCCCAGGATGGCCCCGATATGGCGAGGGCCAAAAAAGGAGGCCACCGTCGCCGGGACCAGGGGCGAGACGGCGCCGTAGGCAAAGCCAAAAACCGACGCCAGCAGGTAGAAGGCCCAGGCCTCGCCGGTGACGGCGAACAGGACGATCGGGGGTATCTGGACCAGGATGCTGAGCAGCAGCGTCTTCCGGTGGCCCAGGCGGGCCACCGCCGCCCCCCCCCCCCCCCCCACCCCC
>JACQUA010000082.1 GCA_016210565.1 Chloroflexota bacterium | reverse complement strand
AACCTGTCATTCTGAGCGAAGCGAAGAATCTTTGGGCGAAATTCTGCAATCGAGCACTATCGCCGGCAGGTTCGCCATCGTGGACACGGACGCACACCATGGCGATGGGACCTGGCAAGTCTTTGAGAACGACCCCCATGTCCTCTATCTCTGCTTCTGCTCCTGCGGGAGCTTCGAAAGAGGCAACGAGGTGAATGTCCGGGTCCCGTGGCCGGTGACGGACGAGGCCTATCTGCGGCTGGTAGAAAACCACCTGGCCCGGGTTTCCAGCTTCCAGCCGGACCTCATTTTCTGGAACTGGGGCTATGACGGCACGCGGGGCGACTACGGGGACATCGGCCTCAGCCCCGGCGTCCATGTTCAACTGGCCCGGCTGCTCAAGCAGACCGCTGGCGCGGTGTGCCGGGGACGGCTGATCGTGGTGCTCTGCGGCGGCAGCCGCCGCGACCTGGCCGCCAGCCTGATTCCCGGCATCATCGAAGTCCTGGCCACGGCGTAGGCGTAGGGTGGGTTAAGCGCGGACAGAGCGGCGCGGGGAAAAGGGTGGCCGCGCGAACCCACCAGAAAGACAGAGATTCCGAGATCGCGGATTACAGATTGAAGATTACCCGCCCGGCCGCGGGGCGGCGAACTCAATAACTCAACAACCCAACAACCCAATAACCCAAAAACTCAATAACCCATGAAGGAGCTGAAAGATGATCATCCGTGATGTCATGAGCACCAACGTCATATCCATTCCCAGCAATACCTCCCTGGCTGACGCCAAGAGAATAATGGACGCCCACCATGTCAGGAGGCTGCCGGTGGTGGACCGGGGCAAACTGGCAGGGGTCATCACGCGAGACGCCCTGGACAAAGCCGGCCCCTCCCAGATCACCACTTTCAGCATCCATGAGCTCACCTATCTTCTCAGCAAGATCACCGTGGCCCAGATGATGAAAAAAGACGTCGTCACCATCTCCCCCGCCGCCACGGTGGAAGAAGGCGTGGCCCTGGCCCAGCAAAAGAAAGTCGGCGCCCTGGTGGTGGTTGAAGAGGGAAGGGTCGTCGGCATCGCCACCACCAACGACTTCTTCTACAAGATTCTCAATCCCACGCTCGGCATCGGCCTCCCCGGTTCCAGGGTCACCGTCCGGGACTGCGCCGGCGCCCGGCAGATATGCGCCATAGCCTCGGCCGTGGACCGGCTGAACATCCCCCTGGCGGGCATGTTCACCCTGAAGACGCCGGACAGCGGCAAGATCGATTGCACCCTCCACCTCGGCGCCCCGGCCGCCGAAGCCGACCGGCTGGTCGTTGAGCTGTCCGGCCTGGGTTTCAAGGCCGAGAAGCTGGCTCGGTAGGGGCGGGGCGCGGGGCTCCGCGCCCGCGCCGTTCATAAGGTTTGTAAGGTTCATAAGGTTCGTTGAGTTCCTTGAGTTATTGGGTTATTGGGTTATTGAGTTCCCCGCCTCCCCGGTGGCTGACATCTGATAGCCGATAGCTGTTAGCTGTTAGCTCTTCGAATCCCTTTTCGTGCCTTTCGTGTTTTTCGTGGTTCCTTCCCCCGGGGGCGGGGAATGTTCGAATCTTGAATCCCTTTGATTTGCAATCCGCAGCCTGTTAATCTTACAATCTTATGGTCTATTAGTCTGTAATCGGTAACCCTTCTTTCGTGGCTTACCGTCCCTCTAATGTGTCATCTGCAATCTGCAATCCACCTTTGAAAGGAGTTCCTTGGACAAGGTCAACGTCAAAATTCTCGGCATCGCCGCCGCCCACCGCAAAGGCATGAACACCGCCTGGCTCGTGCAATACGCTTTGAAAGCCGCAGAGAAGGTCGGGCGCAAGCTCGCCGAAGTGGCCGTCATCGAGACCGAGCTCCTCGACCTGGCGGGCAAGACCATCAAACCCTGCCGCAACTGCGAGATGCGCCACATGCCCAACAAGGGTATGCCGTACACCGGCGAGCCCAAGTACCTCGGCTGTCCCATCAAAGACGATTTTATGGCCGAAGTCCTGGCGCCCAAGATGAAAGAGGCCGATGCCTTTGTGTTCGGCTCGCCCGTGTATGGCCTGTCGTACACCTCCCAGTTCCGCCTTTTCACCGAGCGCGTCAGTCCCCAGATGTGGCAGGGCGCCCATCGCTACAAACCCGCCGTGGCCGTGACTGTCGGCGAGATGGCCCTGGCCGGGCAGGAGACCTGCCTTTCGGACATCAACCGCATGATCTGCGGCTCCGAGATGATCTGCGCCTCCTGGTACCTGGGAGTGCCCGGCGTCAGCGGTCCCCCCTTCGGCCCCCACCCCGCCGACAGGGATTACGGCACCAAGATAGGCGTTAAGAAGCACCGCTACTCCCAGTGGCTGGCCGTCATGAACGGACGCCGCGTGGCCGAGCTGGCCGTTATGATCAAGATCGCCCAGAAGCAGCTTGGCGACCTCTACGACCGGGAGTTCATCAAGGTCTGCCATCCGCCCCATGGCGAAGAGCCGTGGTCCTGGCGGCGCCTGGACAAAGCGGACGAAGAGTACATGGAGAACCTGCCCCGCGCCTTCACCATCAGCAAGACCGCCGAGGCCGTCGCCGCCGAACTCGACCAGGACGGGGAATAGCGCACCGTCATTGCGAGTCCCGATTTCATCGAGGACGAAGCAATCCCCCGGCATATCATCAGGCAGTGTTGCCAGCCTGGCCTGTCAATGCAAGTCCCGATTCGTCTAGAGACTCATCGGGGACAAAGCAATCCCCCGGAGCTGCTTTCAGCCATCAGCCGTCAGCCCCCCGGGGCGGCGGGGAACTCAATAACCCAATAACACAGAGAACTCAACCAACTCCTTTGTGTCCTCTGCGCCTCTGCGGTGAAAACGCGCACCATGACTTGTCGCTTGGCCCCGGCCATCCTCCCCCGGAGTCTCCCATCGTTGTCTGCCCGTGCGAAAGCGCGCCGTTGAAGGGTGGCTGGACGCCGCTGAGGTCTATCGGAGGAGGCGGGGGGTGGTGAGGGGGCGGTAGAAGTCGGGGCGGCGGTCGCGGAGGAGGTCGAATTCGAACTGGCCGGGGATTACCACGGTGCGTTTGGTCCGGGCCCGGGTGAGGTCCACATCGGCGTAGATTATTTCTTCGTTCACCGGGCCGGCCTCGGCCAGGGTGTCGCCCCCGGCGTCGACGATCTTGCTCCTGCCGATGAACCCGGTCCCGCGCTCCCGCCCCACCCGGTCCACGGCCACGTAATGGACTTTGTTCTCAAAGGCCCTGGTGTTGATGACAAAGTTGGGGACCCTTTGCCTGCCCTCCGGCCAGTTGGTGGGTAGAATGATGATGTCGGCCCCGGCCAGGGCCATCACCCGGGCGCTTTCGGGAAAGGAGGCATCGTAACAGATGTTCAGGCCCAGGTTGCCGGCGCGGGTGTGGTGCACGGCAAAGGGGAGGTTGCCTTTGTTCAGGAAGCGGTCCACTCCCAGGTAGGGCAGATGGACCTTGCGGTAGCTGGCTATGACGCCCTCCGGGCCAAGGAGCACGGCAGCGTTGTAAAGCCGGCCGCCGTCTCGCTCGATGAGGCCCAGAACGGCATAGACCCGGAGCTTGCGGCAGGCTTCCGCGGCCCCTTCGGTGGCCGGGCCGGGGATAGTCTCGGCCATCGGCCGGGCTTCCTCACGGCTGGAAAAGCAATAGCCGGTGAGGCAGCACTCGGGGAAGACGACCAGCCGGGCGCCGGCCGCGGCGGCCTCGTGCAGCCTGTCCAGACATTTGTCCAGGTTGGCCCTTTTCTGGGCGATTTCCGGGGCCATTTGCACCCCGGCGATGCGGACTTTCATACGATTCGAAGATTAGAAGATTCAAGATTCGAAGATTCCCCGCCAGGACGGGCGCGCGGCCGCACGCCGCTACGGACTCTGGAAGACCTCGCGGAGATCGGGACGGAACCCGGGAAGAACGGATGAGACCAGGGTTTCGGTTCTTTTGTAGACGCCGGCGGTCTCGAAGCCCGATTTGGCGGGTCTGGCCACCTCGATGGTCTCGGCCTCGGGATCAACAATCCACATTTCCCGGACGCCGTGCCGGGCGTAGAGCCTCCTCTTGAGGCCGCGGTCTTTGTCAGCAGTGCCTGGAGACAGAATCTCAATGACGAGGTCGGGGGCGCCGCGTATTTCATCTTTGGTGATGACGTGGCGCCTGTCCTGGGAGATGTACATGATGTCAGGCTGGAGGACGTTCTCACCAAGGTGCACGTCGAAGGGGGCATAGTACACGGTACCTAGATTGTTGTCTTTAACGTACTGGAACAGAAGAAACTCCAGGTTGCGTGAAACAGACTGGTGTTGCTCGTTGGGTGAAGGGGCCACGACCAACTCTCCTTCCAGAAGTTCGTAGCGTTTGGTCTCGCTCTCCGGCAGGTTCTTGTAGTCCTCGTAGGTGAACTTAATATCGGACCTTACCATAGGGCACTCTCCTCACGGTCGCTGTAACCATTATACCAGATTACAGATTGCAGATTGCAGATTACCCGACCCGGGCGTCTTGACCACGAAAAGCAAGAATCACGCGAAACGACACAAAAAGACGGGACCGGGGGGATGGGAATCTTTGAATCTTTTAACCCCGAATCTTTGAATCCTTTCCGTGTTTCGTGGTTCGTTCTACTTTCCGGCCGGGCGGGGGGCGGAGGCGCGGCGGAGGCCACGGATGAAGTCCAGTACCTGCTCGTCGGTGCGGTATTTGTCCGAGCAGTAGCTGTCGTAGTGGATGATGTCTTTGACATCCCGCCTGACCCCGGCGGAAGGCGGGCGGGCCGGGTGGCCCACAGGGACCATGACATAGACCCGGAAATCGGGGGGAATGTCCAGGGCGGCTTTGACGCGTTCCTCGATGCAGTTGCCGATGCTCACCCACTCGGTGGCCAGGCCGAGGGAGGTCGCGGCTAGATGGAGTATCTGCACCGCCGTGGCCACGTTCATATGGAAGACGTGGTTCTCGGGATAGAGAGTGGCGGCCATCACCGAGGCGAGCATCGTCCGCTGGTCGGCGGCCACCACGATGATCGCCGGCGCCTCTTTGAAACGCGGCGCCCCGGGGGGTTTGGCGCGGGCGGGATGCTTGAACTCGTCGCCCCGGGTGCTTTCCAGGTGGTAGCCGGAGACTTCGTACTGATGATAGATGTCCAGGAGGGCTTCCTTCCGGGCGGGGTCGGTGACCACGATGAACTCCCAGGGCTGGGCGTTGGAGCCGGAGTTGGCCCAATGCGCCGCCTCGATCATCTTCTCGACGGCGCCCTCCGGCAGGGGATCGGGTTTGAAATGCCTGACGTTCCGGCGGCGTTTCACGAGGTCCAAAAAAGCATCATATTCCACTTTGCTGTCCTTTCTTAAGAAGAATTGCAGATTCGAAGATTCCCCACCCCGGGCGTTTTAACCACGAAAAACACGAACCACACGAAAAAGACACGGGGGACGCGAAGAGAACGGGTATTTCTCTTTCGTGTTATTCGTGTGTTTCATGGTGCATCCGTCCCAGCGTCCTTGTGTGTTTCGTGGTTCATCCCGTTTGAGCTGTGCACAGGCGAGCCCCCCGGCAAGGCTAAAGCCATGGGCTACACCACCCCCGCAGGCTAAAGACCTGCGGCTACAACTCCGGAGAGCCGGGCGGCGAGGTGGTCCGGGGTGGTCGATGGCTCCAGGCAGCGGTAGGCCTGGCAAACATAGGCCGTGGGGACTCCCCCCACCATGCCCCGGCCCTCCAGCAGAGGCAGGCCGGCTATTTCCGGCGGGGTCGCGTCGTCCCTTGCGGCGATCACCTTGTTCGGAACGTAGCGGTCGTGAATGACCTGGAGCAGGTCCTGGGTGCGCGGGTCGCCGCGGCGACCCGCGAGCGCCACCTCGAAGGGCCGCCCCAGGTGAAAGTCCAGCGCGCCGAGCCAGTGGCCGAATCCCAGCGGATGCTGGGTCAGATACGGCACCATCGGGGACATGGCCCTGACGGCAATCTTCGCATATTGCTGCTCGCCCGTGAGCAGTCCCAGCCGCAGGAGCAGCCACGCCGCCTGGGAACTGCCGCTCGGCAGGGCATTATCGAAGATGTTGCGCGGGCGGACCACCAGGCTTTCCGCCGTCCCGGCCGCATCGAAAAAGACGCCCTGAGAGTCGTCCCAGAAGTCCGCCACGATGACCGGCGCCATTTCCATGACGGCCGCCAGCCACCGCGACTCCAGGGTCGCTTCGTACAGGGCCAGCAGCCCGGCGGCCAGGGACGAGTAATCTTCCAGGAAGGCGGGAATCTTGCTTTGACCTTCGGCGTAGGTGCGCAGCAGTCCCCGCCTCGCAAGGCTGAAGCCATGGGCTACGCCCCCCACGCCCCGGATGCCGGGTTCGCCGTTCTTCCACAACGTCTGCAGGAGGAACGAAGCGCACTTTTCCGCCGCCGTGACGTATCGCTCTTCACGGAGCGCCCGTCCCGCTTCGGCGAGGCCGGCCAGCATCAGTCCGTTCCAGCCGGCGAGGACCTTTTCGTCCCGCCCCGGCGGCACACGCCCCTGGCGGAAGGCCAGCAGGCGGGACCGGGCCTCCTTGAGGCGCCCTGCAGCGGTCGCAACGTCGGTGTTCTGCTCCCGGGCCGCCGTGTCCAGGTCCCGGGTGACGTGCAGGACACTCTTGCCTTCGTAGTTGCCCTGCGCCGTCACGCCATAGTAGCTGAGGACCAGCGGCGCCAGCTCCGGGCCGGCGGCGGATTGGACTTCCTCCGGGGTCCAGAGATAGTACTTACCCTCTTCGCCCTCGCTGTCAGCATCCTGGGCCGAGAAGAATCCCCCTTCCGGCGAAGTCATATCCCGGAGCACATAGTCCAGGGTTTCCACCACCACTTCCCGGTAGAAAGCCTTCCCCATCGCCTGGTAGGCGTGGAGGTAGACGCTGCTGAGCAGGGCATTGTCATACAGCATCTTCTCGAAGTGGGGGACGAGCCAGACGGCGTCGGTCGAATAGCGGTGGAAGCCGCCGCCGAGCTGGTCGAAAAGACCGCCCCGGGCCATCCGGTCCAGGCTGCGTTCCACCATTCCCAGGGCGGCAGGATCGCCGGTGCGGTGGTGATGGCGGAGCAGGAACTCCAGTACCATGGGCTGGGGGAATTTCGGCGCGGGCCCGAAGCCCCCATTCTCCTGGTCGAAAGAGCCAGCCACAGCGCGATACGCCCCGGTCAGCACGTCCAGGGAAAGCGCGCCTGGGGCCGGCTTCTGGTAGGAGGACTGCTCCAGGTGACCCCGCACTGCCTCCGCCGACTTCCGGATTTCATCCTTCCGGGAGCGGTAGGCTGCGGCCACGGCCTTCAGCACCGTGGGGAAGGCCGGCAGCCCGGGGGCCTCCCGCGGGGGGAAATACGTCCCGCCGAAAAAGGGGTCTCCCTGCGGCGTGAGGAACACAGTCAGAGGCCAGCCACCCTGCCCGGTCATGGACTGGACGGCTTCCATGTAGATATGGTCCAGGTCGGGCCGTTCCTCCCGGTCCACCTTGATGTTGACGAAACTACCATTCATCAAACGGGCCGTCTCTTCGTTCTCGAAGGACTCCCGCTCCATGACATGGCACCAATGACAGGAAGAGTACCCGATGCTGAGAAGGACGGGCTTGTCCTCTTGCCTGGCTTTTTGGAAGGCCTCTTCGCCCCACGGGTACCAGTCCACCGGGTTGCCGGCGTGCTGGCGCAGGTAGGGACTGGTCTCTTTTACAAGACGGTTGGGCAGGTTACTTCGCTTTGGCCTTGCCGGGCTTTTTCGCGGCCTTCTTCGGCTTCATCGCTTCCTCGCAGCAGATGATCTCGTGGACTTCCGCGCAGTCGCAGACCTCGTCCACGATCACGGACATGCCACAGACCTCGCACGAAAGCGCGGTGCCCTTGGCGGGTTTCTTTGCCGGGGCGGCTTTGGCGGCCTTGGCCGGAGCTTTGGCTGCAGCGGCTGGCTTAGCCGGAGCGGCTTTGGCTGCCTTGGCCGGTGGTGCTTTGGCCGGGGCCGCTTTGACCGCGGCGGGCTTGGCGGGGGTTTCCTTTTTCTCTGCCATTCTTGTTCGCCTCCTGAGGATAGTTACAACTAGAGATTGTAATGGTTTTTTCCGCCATGTCAAGGCCGAAGGGATTCGAAGATTCAAAAATTAGAAGATTCGACGTTGTAACAAAGTTATGTGATTTGATCAAGCCCACTTCCAGGTGACGTGTTTGGAAACCAACTGAAACTCAGGATTCAATGACAGGTATTCGGACCAGAGCTGCCGCCACATGGCGGGGTGGAAGACCTTGTT
>JACQUA010000075.1 GCA_016210565.1 Chloroflexota bacterium | reverse complement strand
CACGCCGCCTGAAGAAGGTGGCCAAAAAGATCGCATACTGGCAAAGGAGCGCTGCCAAGGCCGCCATCTCACACGACAAACGCCGCCGCCAAGATTTGCGCGATCTGGGCATTGATTTACGCCGGGCCATTCGCTGCCCCTTACGGATTTAGCGTTGTAGTACTAACCATCCACGGTGCCTGGCAAGGGCCAGACAGGAGGCCTCGCCATACCCCAGCTTATGGGCGTATTCACGGAAGCTCTGCTCCTCTGCCAGCTTGTCAAACCCAACCAGTTCCAGCCAGGCGTCCTTCCCTATCCCTACCTCCATTTCGGCTCCTTCCAAAAAAGTATAGCCCTCCTCAATCCCTCGCAACACCTCTTCTCGTACCTCGTGGGTCACATACACTTTACCGAACAGCTTGCGCAAGATGTCCAGGCGGCCGACCAGGCTAAAGTTCGAGAGGACGGTGTTATTGATCACCATGGCCATGCAGATGCCTCCGCAAGATGGCTACTTCTTCCAGGGTTTCTTCCTGGGTCTCCGGTCCCAGGCGAAGCCGGATGCCACGGCCTCGCAGAATCTCCTTCATTTGCTCAAAGCTCACTCCGGCCAGGTTCGCTGCCTTGCCAAGGGAGATATCCTCGGCCTGATACCAGTAGACCGCCAACTCCCGCCTTAGCTCCGGGCGTGATTGAAGCAGGTAACGCAAGCCATCCTGTATGACTGCATCTTCGCTATCATATAGATTGGCCTTCACAAAGTCTTGAGTTTGAAACATCAGTTTAACCTCCTATGTATTGAAGACCCACACAGCCCATCATAGTATCCACACAAAAGTCCGGATTTCGCAACCAACAGCCATGTGGCCTTCTTTGCCCTGACAAAACTGGAATCATGATCTCAGTGATCGTCTTCGAATGTACTTTATCCTACACGATATACCCGGCAGATGCAATCTTTGAAGCTGATGCGGTCAACCCGACCAGCGTGATGGCGGCCACCAAGCGGGTGGCGGAGCTCCTCGTATTGGGGCCAACCTTAGGGTAAGCACGTCCACTTCCCAAAGCAGCAGATGGGCTTGGTCGGGTAGACCTCGACCAAGTGCGGGGAAAGTATGTCCTCTCCCCGGGGAAGCACGCCAATCAGGCGTCCAAATACATGTTTTTTAACCTCTCCTGGGTGCCGCAAAAGTCGAGCACTTAAAACTTAAAACCTAAAACCTAAAACTTTCTTCGGGACACGGAGGGGAAGGCGAGCCGCTCCGAGCTATTGAAGCGCTTGCGGGCCTCGCTGCGGTATGAGGGCTACGACCGGGCGCCGCAGCTGAGGGGGCGGCGGAGGCCAGGAAGAGGCCGCTGTTCGCCTAAAAATCCTTCCGCCAAGAAGCCCTACGAGGAACCGATGGGGAGGGATAAGACGGTGGAGCCCTCCGGGATAAAGAAGATCCTGCGGGTGCGGCCTGGAAGGCCCCCGGGGCCGAGCTTCCTGATCCAGAGGATCGCAGAGCTGGAACAGCTGGCGGCGTTGGGGGAGGCCGCAGATCAGGATATTTCGAAGACCTCTTCGATCGTTGCTGCCTCCAGCAGCCGCTCCGCCCACCGCTCCAGGGTCTCCCGATCGGCTTGGGCCAGTCTCTCCTCGACCCAGGGAGGCAGCGGGCCAAACCGGCGCGCCAGTTGGCGCCTCAGCGCCAGGGCTTCCCCCTCCTGGATGTCCTTCTTCAGCCCTTCTTCTTCCCATTGCTTCGTCCAGATGTCGTCCTCCCGGTAATGCAAATCGTCGCTAATGCTCCGTCAAGTAGGAGCGGCTTGCCCTTTTCTTCTCATTAGGATAAGATATCTCTTGGACCGTTCATAATACCGTAACACTAAATATTCGACCATGATAATTGGGAGATGCTGATTATGACGAGGCTCACCCTTGAATTGCCCGAACCTTTGCTCCAGCGCTTACAAGCTGAGGCGCAGAAACATAGATGCCGTGTAGAAGAGTGGGTCGTCATGCAGCTTAAGGAAGTAGCGATGGTTCCAGAAGAGATGACTATGGAGGAGCGATACGATCGATTTGAAAAGGAATGCAGGCTTTACATAGAATTTGGTGAGGAAGAAAGGCAACGGCATTGCCCAATAACGCTAGAGGAGCTGGATACCCTCGGCAAAAAGTTCGCCATCGGCCGCCCCCTCTCTGAAATCATTATCGAAGAGAGAGGAAAGCCCTAGGGCGTCTAAATCGGCCCTAAAACTTTTCCCGATTTTTGGCCTTAGATTTTCCTGGTTTTCTGTCATTGAGCCATTTTTACCTTCACCGGACAGTCTCTTGGCGGGGAGAGGGCT
>JACQUA010000078.1 GCA_016210565.1 Chloroflexota bacterium | reverse complement strand
GGGACGAAAGACCCTTCGACTGCCCCTTCGCTTCGCTCAGGGCTTCGGCTCAGGGTGACATTTTCAGAGCAAATTCCAAGTTCCACATCCCAAATCACAAACAAATTCCAGTGACCCAGGAGTCAAGTTGAAACGGCCCGGAGAGGGGTTTCGGAATTTTGCATTTGGTTCTTGTTTGGATCTTGGTGCTTGGAATTTGGAATTTTCCTTGATTGGTCATTCGTCATTCGGACTTCGTCATTTCCCGTTTGATTCGTCATTCGTAATTGAGGTTCCGATATGGCAATAGCAGACCTGGTTTTCTGGATCATGGCCATAATCAGCGTGATTTCCGCTATCCTTGTGATCTTCAACCGGAACATATTCCGTTCTGCCTTGTTCCTGCTGCTGTCCTTCTTCGCTATCGCCGTCTTCTACATCCTGCTCAGCGCCGATTTCCTGGCCGCCGTCCAGGTCCTGGTCTACGTCGGCGCCATCGGAATCCTGATCATCTTCGCCATCATGCTCACCCGCGAAGTCCAGCGGGCGAACCTCCCCGGCAAGTTGAGCTGGGCGGCCCTCGCCGGCTGCCTGCTTCTCCTGGTTCTCATTTCGGTATCGCTCCTGAGCATGCCCTGGCGGGTCACCCAGGCCCCCTACCGCGAGACCACGGCCCTGCTCGGGGAAAAGTTGTACTCGGTCGGGGGGTTCGTGCTCCCCTTTGAAATAGCTTCAGTGCTTCTGCTGGCGGCAATTATCGGAGCTATCGTCCTGGTAAGAGAGAAATAAACGCTAAATTCCAAATCCGAATGACGAATGACCAAACAAAGGGAAAATGACGAATTACGAAGCACGAATGACGAGTCAAATTCAAATGACGAATGACCAATGAACATAGACGGTCACGCTTTGAACATTCGTACTTTGAACATTGATTCGTCATTCGAATTTCGTCATTCGTCATTGATTCAGCATTCGTCATTCGAATTTCGTCATTTTTGAATTCCCGGCTCAGGAGGACCCATGTCGGTCGGCCTCAATCACTACCTGGTCCTGTCGGCTGTCCTCTTCTGCATAGGGCTGTACGGGGCCCTGTCGCGGCGCAATGCCATCGTTATCATGATGTGCATTGAAATCATGTTGAACTCCGTCAATATCGCCCTGGTCGCGTTCTCGCGCTACATTGTTCCCAACGCCCTCACCGGGCAGATCTTCGCCATCTTCGTCATCGTGGTGGCCGCCGCCGAGGCCGCCGTCGGCCTGGCGATAGTCATTTCCATCTACCGGAACCGGGAGACGGTAGATGTATCGCAGATTGACCTCCTGAAGTGGTGACACGTCATTCTGAGCGTAGCGAGCGTAGCGAGCGTAGTCGAAAAATCCTTCGCTCTGCTCAGGACAAGTTCTTTCGGGTTGGGGAGCGGGACGAAAGACCCTTCGACTGCTCCTTCGCTTCGCTCAGGACTCCGGCTCAGGGTGACATAACTCAATAACCCAATAACTCAAAGAACTCAAGGAACTCTTGAATGCGCTACGAGGTAATGAAAGCTCCCAATCTCATGATCGCGGAGATGTGGAAGGAATTCTTCGAGGGGGAAGGCGTCCCCTGCCAGATTCTGCCCGAAGACGGCAAGACGTTCAGCGAGTCTTCGACCTATACCCTGGTCATAGCCAGAGAAAAGGACCACGTCGTTAAAGAAATCTTAAGGAAGTTGTAAATGCCTTATCAACTGGTCTGGCTCATTTTCTTCCTGCCGGTTTTCTCGTTCCTGTTCATTTCCCTGATCCTGCGTCCCTTTTTCAAGACCAGACACGCCCTGGCCGGCTATATCACCATCGGCTGCATCGCCGCCGCTTTTGTCCTCTCCCTGTGGACCGTGGCCACGGTTGGGGCCACGCCCGGCCACAAGCTGGACATACCTAAGACCGACTGGATGGTGATCGAGAACGCCCTGACCATTCGCGTCGGGCTGCTCATCGACTCCCTGAGTTCAGTCATGCTGGTGGTGGTAACGCTGGTCAGCATGCTGGTGCAGATATACTCCCAGGGCTACATGCACGGCGACGCCGGCTACCAGCGGTACTTCGCCTGGATGTCCCTGTTCACCGCCTCCATGCTGGGACTGGTGATGGCCGATAGCCTCCTGTTCACCTACGTTTTCTGGGAAGGCGTGGGGCTCTGCTCTTACCTGCTCATCGGCTTCTGGTTCCACCGTCCCTCCGCGGCCAACGCGGCCAAAAAGGCCTTCATCGTCACCCGCATCGGCGACGTGGGCTTTCTGCTGGCCATTCTCTACCTGTATTTGAACGTCGGAACCGTCGATATCGAAAAGCTCCACGAGATGGCCAAAGTCGGCACGCTCTCCGGCGCGGTGCTGACCTGGGCGGCCATAGGCATCTTCTCCGGTGCGGCGGGTAAATCGGCCCAGTTCCCCCTCCACGTCTGGCTGCCGGACGCCATGGAGGGTCCCACTCCGGTCAGCGCGCTGATCCACGCCGCCACCATGGTCGCCGCAGGCGTCTTCCTTGTGGCC
>JACQUA010000077.1 GCA_016210565.1 Chloroflexota bacterium | reverse complement strand
TTTGGTTTATTTTGTTTACCTTCATACACTTCCTATTCTTCCTTCTCTTCATAATCTTACTACTCTTCCTACTACACCAATCTCCGTCCCGCTTCAAACGCTTCCTGGAGCGCGGTGGGATGCTTAAGGATATCGCCTTTCTCATCGATGCGTCTGAAAACCACCGGAGGCTCCATCTCGCATTCCAGCACCCTGAAAAAGACCTTCACCGTTTCCAGGGCCGGCTCAAAAAGCTTGGTGAAACCGGTTCCTCCGACAGAGAGAAACAACCCCTTCCTCTTTATCTTTGAATCGTAAGGGACCGGCAGCTTCAATACGTATTTCAGCACCCAGAGCGCCTGGCACCGGTCGATCATCGCCTTGGTCTGCGCCGTAAGCCCCATAAAGAATATCGGCGAAGCCAGGATTATCCGGTTGGCCGCCCTCAGCAACTGGTGGACGTTCTGCTGGTCGTCTTCCACAACACATCTGCCGGTGGGCAAACAGCCGTCGCAATGGCGGCACGGGGCAATGCACATCTCCGTCAGGACAATCTTGACCACTTCTATCTTTTCGCTGGTCGCGCCTTCAATGGCTCTGGCCAGCAGCAGGTCCGTATTACCGTTCCGCCGGGGACTTCCGGCTATGGCCAATACTTTCAATGCATCCGTTTTTTCGAAGTTCATAAATCCTCAGAAGATGTCATTGCGAGCGAAGCGAAGCAATCTCCTGGTGGCCGGACATCCGGTCCGCCTTGTCCCGACCCGTCGGGACTCTCGAAACGGAGCGGACTCTCGCAAAGCCGAGGGGATTGCTTCGCTCCGCTCGCAATGACGGTCCATTCTCGTCTTGATGGTGCGCCATTGGCGCCCGGGTGATTGCTCCGATGCCCAGGTCACATTATAATCCCACTTCAACCGGGAAAAAAGTGCAA
The DNA here is from genome assembly GCA_016210565.1 of Chloroflexota bacterium. Lineage (GTDB taxonomy): Bacteria > Chloroflexota > Dehalococcoidia > JACQUA01 > JACQUA01 > JACQUA01. Next base: position 15,421 of record JACQUA010000077.1, on the reverse strand, counting down.
GAATTCACAATAAACAGGTGAAATCACCCGTTCGGGGTATTGCAAAAACAAATACTATGCCTTAAAATGCGATGAGTTAACATAATGGTCGGAATAACATAGTATAGTATATCACCCTGGCTAATACGTGGCGACACCATGTGTGGTTGGCGTGTGCGTTTCTCCTAGTACAACCTTGCGAGGCACCAAAACTGGCTAGACCCTTCCGAAAGAACATCCCGGTTTCCTTAGTCATATCGGGGTCCTTGGCGACCCTGACCCAGGGGGCATATTAAATGTGTGGCATTGTCGGCTATGTTGGCAAGGAAGAGGCGGCGCCTCTCATTTACGGAAGTCTCGGCAAGCTCGAGTACCGCGGCTATGACTCCGCCGGTATGGCCTGTATCGCCAACGGCTCCATCGTGTGCAAAAAGGATATCGGCCTGCTGGAGGAAGTCGACCGCAGGAACCACCTGGTGGATATGCCGGGAAAGACCGGCATCGGCCATGTCCGGTGGGCGACTCACGGCTCGGTGAACCAGACCAACGCCCATCCCCACCGCGATTGCAAGAACAAGATTGCCGTCGTCCACAACGGCATCATCGAGAACTACAAGGAACTGCGGGCAGCCTTGAGCCTCCGGCACAAGCTGGTTTCCGAGACCGACACGGAGGTCATCCCGCACCTGATCGAGGAAGAGATGGAGAAGGGCGAGTCCCTGGAAACAGCGGTCCTCCATGCCACGCAACAGTTGAAAGGTTCCTATGCCTTCCTGGCCATATCCACCGAAGCGCCCGGGAAAATAGCCGGGGCCCGGAAGGATAGCCCCCTGGTGGTGGGGCTGGGAGAGGACGGCAGCTACGCCACCAGCGATTCCTACGCTTTTCCTGCGCAGGTCAGGCAATACGCCTTCATCGATGAGGGTGAAGTGATCGTGCTCGACCAGGGAGGCATCTCTTTCCTGGATTCCAGCGGGACGCCGCGACAGAAGGAGTTCCTGCCCCTCAAGATCTCGTCGGACGCGGTGGACAAGGCCGGATACGACCATTACATGCTCAAGGAGATATCCGAGCAGCCTGAGACCCTCCGCTGTTCCCTCATCCAGGACAAGAACTACTTCACCGAGCTGGCAATGGACATCCTCCGGGCTAAGCAGGTCGTCATCACCGCCTGCGGCACTTCCCGCTTCGCCGCGCTGGTCGGACGATACCTGTTTTCCAAGGTCTCCAAGAAGTTCTGCGATGTCATCATGTCTTCCGAGTTCCACTATTTCGCCGATTCCGTGGACGCGGCCACCCTGGTCATTGCGGTTTCGCAGAGCGGCGAGACCGCCGATGTCATGGAAGGCGTTAAGCGGGCCAAGGAAAAGGGCGCCACTACCCTTTCCATTGTGAACCGTCCCGATTCCCTGCTCGCCCGGATCAGCGACAAAGTTATCCACATCAACTGCGGCCCGGAAATCTCCGTGGCCGCCACCAAGTCCTTCACCAACCAGCTCGCCGTCTTCTACCTGCTGGCCTATTCCATGGTGAACAAGTATGACTGGGCGGTGGAAAGACTCCGCGATATCTCCTACAACATGTTTTACTCGATCAACGGCCACGGACACCAGATCAAGAACATCGCCGAAATCCTGGCCGACCGCAAGGACTTCTACTACATCGCCCGGGGCATCAACTACGCCATCGCCTCGGAAGGCGCGCTGAAACTAAAAGAAGTCTCTTACATCCACGCCGAAGGCATGCCGGCCGGGGAGCTCAAACACGGGACACTGGCCCTCATCGAAAAAGGCGTCCCGGTGGTGGCCATCTGCCCCAACGACTACACCTTCGACGAGATGCTCAACAACATCGCCGAGGCCAAGGCCCGGGGGGGCGTCATCATCGGCGTCTCGGACCGGTTCGACCCCATTTACGACCACTGGATAAAGATAAACCAGGTGGAAGAGATATTCTACCCCCTCGTCACCGTGGTACCCCTCCAGCAGCTTGCCTACTACCTGGCCCGCTGCTGCCAGCACAACCCCGACAAGCCCCGAAACCTGGCCAAGTCCGTAACCGTCAAGTAGTCGATAGTCGGCAGTCGATAGTCGATAGTCGATAGTCCCCCACCCACCACCCCGTAAAGGCACGCTGCCGCGTGCCCACACCGCGCAATTCCTGTAGCCGCAGGTCTTCAGCCTGCGGGGGTGGCGGTATCCCCCGTAGCGGCACGCTCCCGCGTGGCGGCCCTCGCATGCCTCCCTGCCACCCCTCGAATGGTGGGTTTCGCCGGCTGCGGCCAAACCAACAAATGCGTCCCACCAGGCTTCGCCCGAAGAACCCTCTGTGCCTTGTATGCTCGCTTCACCCACCCTACACACACCCACGCTACGCACTTGACAAACACCAGTGAGCCTTGATAATATATTCTTCCATCCGAATATGAGAAATAACAATCTTAAGAAAAATGCTGTGGGTCCCGAGCTGAGAATGGCCGTCATTGCCAAATTCTTCCGTGCCCTGGGTGATCCAGCTCGCCTGAAGATTCTTGACGCCCTCATGGAGGCAGAAAAAAATGTTAGCGAGCTGGTTGACGCGGTCGGACTGAGCCAGGGACGAGTATCCTGCCACCTGGCTTGTTTGACGCAATGCGGGTTCGTGAAGACCCGGCGAGAGGGGAAATTCGTCTATTACAGTATCGCCGATGAAACGGTACGTCAGCTAATGGCAATCTCCCAAATAATGATAGCCAGGAATGCCGAGCGCATCTGGGATTGCACGCGGGTAGACGCAGTCTAAGAATCCCCATTCGGGAGTGGACGAGAAGTGAAATTTAAAACGACTATTTCCGTGATTTTTTGTATAGGTCTGTTGGTGGCAGCCTGCAATAAATCCGCTGCTACTCAAATCGACACTACTATTTCCAATCCTGCCTCAAAAAAGGTGGTGTTGGAGATACCTACTATTACGTGAACAGGCTGTTGGCCTCGGGTCGGGGCCAGTGCCAAAAGCGTCTCCGGGGTAACAGAGGTGAGATTCGACGGAAAGAATATCCAGAGAGTAACTATCGTGTACGACCCGGAGCAAACCAGTCCTGCTGCCATCATCAAGTCTATTGAAAAGAATGGGGATAGGGCTATCGAGATCCTCCATTGAACGGAGCCGGATCTTACAGCCTTTAGAACTGATTCTGATCAGGAGCCGAGTAAATGAAAAATAGGGCAATGTTGGTCGGGCAGGGCATAATCGGAGGATTGATAGGTAGCCTGTGTTGCGCGCTGCCAGCAGCAGTGGTAGCTGCCGGGTTGTCAGGCGGTGTTGCGGCAACGTTGATAGGCTTCGGCAGGTTCCGGCTTTATACTCTGATAGCCGGTCTGTCTTTTATCGGGGTGGCTTCCTGGTCTTCCCTTCGGCGAAGCCGGGCTTGTTGTACAGCAGAAGAATATAAGAATCGCCGGGTAACAGTGCCTTTAACGATGTTGATTTCTTTTGCCGCAGTCTATGGACTGACTACCTACTTAATAGTCCCTATGCTCTATATAAGTGACTAACCACGGAAACCTGCGAGTTGCAGTGAGCCTATTCGATATGGATTGACGCCATACAAGACCATGGTACGTTCCAAAAAATAATATGACACGTCATAGATAGAACAATAAAGCAGGAGAATGGGAACAATGAATTATGACCTCATCATAATCGGCGGGGGGGCGGCGGCTTTCGCCGCGGCGACAAAGGCGATGGACCTGGGGAAGACAGCCCTTATGTTCAACAGCGGGCTCCCTCTCGGTGGTACGTGTGTTAATGTCGGCTGCATGCCTACAAAACACCTGTTGACCGTCGGCGATGAATTATTCTACGCCCAGCGTCCCAGGTTCAAGTCCCTGCGGAACGGCTCTAAATCTTCTTTCGATTTCCGTGCCGCCGTCAAGGAAAAGGACAGAATGGTGTCCAATGCCCGCAGGAGTAATTACGTCAACGCCTTGAAAGGAATGAACGGTATTGATCTGGTCGAAGAAAAAGCGAAATTCACCGGTCCCGGCCAGGTCGAAGCGGCCGGTAAAGTCTACGAAGCGAGCAAGATTATCATTGCGGTCGGAGCTTCGACCAAACCACTGCCCATCCCCGGCCTGGATACCGTAGCGTGGCTGAACAACATAACGGCTTTGCAGCTACCGAAGTTGCCCGCCTCCATGGTGGTTATCGGCGGAGGCCCTCTGGGACTGGAGTTCGCTCAAATGTTCGCCCATTTCGGCGCCAGGGTCAGCGTTCTGGAAGCTATGGAGCAGATTCTCCCCAGGCACGATCCCGAGATTGCGGCAGAGGTGCAACGGTGCCTGGTGGAAGAAGGCATCAATATCCATACCGCCGTACTTGTCGAAAGGGCAGCCGAGCGTAACGGCAAGAAGACGGTGACGTTCCGGAAAGACGGTTCCAGTCACGAACTGGAGTCTGACGAAATACTGCTCGCCGCCGGCATACGGCCAAATACTTCTGACCTGGGCCTGGAGAAGGCAGGCGTCAGGGTAGACAGGAACGGGTTCATCCAGGTCAACCAGTATTACCAGACGGACAAACCGGCCATCTTTGCCGCGGGAGACTGTATTGGGAAGATGCCGTTGGAGACAGTAGCGGCCAAGGAGGGGGCGCTGGCCACGGAAAATGCCCTTACCATCCCGGTACGAACGCTTAACTACGACCATGTGCCGAGTGCTGTTTTCACCAATCCGCAGGTGGCTTCGGTAGGCTTGACGGAGCAAGAAGAGATGCGCCGGTTTAATACCTGCCTGTGCAAAACGATCTATATGAATGTGGTACCCAGGGCCCAGGCCGTCAATGAAAGCCGGGGTGCTTTCAAGATGGTTATTCATCCCCGCAACTATAAAGTCCTGGGAGTACACATCGCGGCGCCCTTTGCCGCCGACCTCATCCACGAAGCAACCATAGCCGTGAAATTTGGACTGACCATCGATGATATTGTCGATACCGTCCACGTGTTTCCGACATTTAGCGAAGGGATTAAACGCGTGGCGCAAGCCTTCACCAGGGACGTGTCTAAGATGAGCTGCTGCGTGGAGTAAGGCTTATGATCAACATCGGTATCGACCCTATTATCTTCAGGCTGGGACCATTCTCACTGTCATGGCACAGCCTGTTCACGATGGTAGCCATGTTGGTATCAATCTGGCTTACCGTGCGGCTGGCGCGTAGTCAGCCCCTCGTGAACACGATATCATCCCTGGCCCCCTGGGCTATCCTTGGTGGGATTGTGGGGGCTCGCCTGGTGCATGTGGTTGATTACTGGAGCGTCTATGCGGCGAATCCTGCCGCGATATTCGCGGTTTGGGAAGGGGGGCTGGCGCTGTGGGGAGGTATCCTGGGAGGTACCCTTGCGGCGCTGGTATACGGCAAGTTGACCCGGACCCGTATTGCCGTCATCGCCGACCTGGCGGCGCCCGGCCTCATACTGGCCCAGGCGATAGGGCGAATCGGCGATATCATCAACGGCGAGCATTTCAGCACGGCGACCGACCTGCCCTGGGGGGTGGTTTATACCCATCCCAATAGTCCCGCCTATGGCCTGCCGCCGGCACATCCGGAGGTAGCCTACGAGCTGCTTATGGACCTGTTGATCTTTGGCCTATTATGGAAACTACGCGGCCGCGTCGGGCGGGACGGCAACCTCTTCCTGGTCTACCTGGCGGCCTATTCGTTCGGCCGCTTTCTTTTTTCCTTCCTCCGTTTGGATAGCAACACGGTTTTCCTGGGCCTGAACCAGGCGCAGTGGATATCGCTCTCAGTACTGGGCATCGCCGTTCCCATCCTTTTCTTGAGACAACGCCGGGGCACACCTTAGCTGGCCCATGGACGCCGAGCAGGGTCATAGTTCCGATAAGGAAGGAGCTACCTTATGTTCTGGAGCCAGGCAATGATATTCTCGATATCCTGGTCACTGAGGCCGAGTTCGGCTGGCGATGGCATTATGGCCGGATACCCTGGGACGATAAATGCTTGAGGCTGCTTGATGGACTCTCGGATATAGTCCATGTCCTTTGTCGCAGCTATACTGGTAAGCTCCGGACCGATCCGGCCGCCGATCCCTTGCACCGTGTGACAGCCTATACAGCCTGCGGCGTAGAACGTCTTCTCTCCGGATTGGGGATCAGGTTTGGCGTCGGCGGCGATCGGAGAAGGTGGCGGAACTGCGGCGACTGCCGCGACTGAGGTGGGTGCAGCGGTCTCCGCTGGCAGAATGGTTGGCGGCCCGGTTTTCCGCGCCGCCGGAGATTCGGAAGATAAGGGGGTTTGTCGGAGAGGGGTAGGCAGAGGCGCCGTAGTGACAGGGACTCCGGTCTGCTCACCAGGCGATAAGCACGAGACCCCGGCCACTACGGCCGCCGCCACCGCCAGCGCCGTGATAGGCCATCTCTTAGTGATCGTAGTCCGTTTCATTTCTGACCTACCCCTCTCCTTTCGTACTAAAAGCTAATCTACTTACGCCGGCTGAACCAGCCGAAGAAGGAGGCACCTCATCCTCCTTCTCCTTTATGTTCCGATGGGCCGGGGTTAGCAACCACCTTCATTGGTTGGCCACAATGTTCAGGCATGTCTGCGAAGCCATGGTTTTCCCCGGCAGGGCAATACAGTTTAGCGGGGTCCTTACCCGGGACTCCGGCGCCGCAGCAGACCTCAGGCGCGGGTTGCTCATATCCGCAGGACACGCAAATCAGCTCAGTCATTATTTCTCCTTTTCCGCAAGTTGAATACTCACTATGGCGTGAATTTCATTTGGCCGCCGGCGGCGCGGTAGGCATGAAATTGAAATCTATGCCCGCTTTCACCTTCATGCCCATCATTTCGAAATCGGTCACGGCAATATGTCGCAGCCAGTAGCCTTCTGCCCCCGGCGGGCCGCCGTGTCCTGCATCCACAGTTGGCGCCAGGAAGCGGTGGAAGTGGACAAATCCCGTCTTGCCCCGATCTGGCCGGTCGTTAGCCGTGAAGCTTCCCCTGACGCCATCCCCCACGTAAAGGAGCATCCCGGTCGGGTCGCTTACCGGCTTGTCGAAGTGCAAAAACAGGAGCCGTCCGTTGCCCGCATCCAAAAACAGGTGTTCCGGGAGGGCCGGAGTGAAAGGCCAGGCATTTTGCCACTGCCATTTGGTGATCGAGGAGGGCAAAGTGCCAGCCACATAGCCATCACCGGCTTTCGGCGCCGCCGTAGGCATGAAACCGAAATCCACCCCCGGCTTGACCTTCATGCCCATCATCTCGAACTCGGCCACGGCAACGTGCCGCAGCCAGTAGCCATCGGCGCCGGGCGGTCCGCCGTGCCCGGCATCAACGGTGGGGGCCTTCAGACGATGAAAGTGAACGAAGCCTGTTTTCCCGCCGTCCGGTTGTTCTTCCGCAAAGAACCGCGCCCGGACACCTTCACCGAAGTACAGGAGCTTTTTGCTGGCATCAGTCACTGGCTTATCATAGTGAAGGAACAGCACCCGGCCCTTGCCTGTATCCAGGAACAGGTGATCGGGAAGGGGCGGGTCGAAGGGCCAGTCGCTGCGCCATTGGCCCGATAGCACGGGTGACGAGGACGCGGCTGCGGCCGGCGCCGCCGGGCCGGATGGACCGGCAGCCCCGGCGGGGCCAGCCGGCCCGCGCTCACCCTGGGGACCCCTGGGACCGGCAAGGCCGGCAGCACCCGCAGGACCGGCTTTACCCGCCTGGCCCGCCGGTCCTGTGGGTCCCATAGGACCTGCCGTCCCGGCGGGAGGCGTGCAGGCCGCTGCTATGAACACCACCGCCAGCAGCGCCGGTATCAGCAATAACAATCTGTTTTTCAATGTGTCATCTCCTTCAGTTAATCGATTGTTTTGTGGTTTCCAGACACTTCCATAAGGATTCCGCTTGGCACTTGATTCGCTACTCGCCTCCTTCTGTAAATTAGTTGGCTGCCACCCTTCGGCGAAACACGCCTTCCCACGGGTGGCTTTATACTGGTCCTCGTGATGCCGGCCAGGAAACCCGCATCTCCTGTGCAGCCACTGTCTTTATTTTGCCAACTTCCACGCGCCCTGTATGTAGTCCGGCTTACACCAGAGAGCGATCTTGTGGAGAGGGGAAAAATTGTGCGGCAAACATGCTTTGTAATCTGGATTACAGACCGGGGTTTTCGCGCCATGATAGATTAAGCAATAGATTACGCAGAGGAGGCCACATGCCCAAGATCGCAATATTTCTGCTATCCGGCGTCCAGGATTTCCACAGCACGGCAGCATTCCACGCCTTGCTCTATGCTCGAGACTTGAAGGCGGCAAACATCGAGGTAAAGGTGATTCTGGATGGGGCCGGGACTGGGTGGATTGACCAGTGGGCCAACCCTGAGCACCGCCTGCACCAGCTTTACGAAGAGACCAGAGCCGCGGGAATTATCGAGGGGGTTTGCAAGTTTTGAGTGGGCCGGTACGGTGACCCTGAACGGGTCACGCAGCAAGGCATGGATCTATTGAGTGAAGCGGAAGAACATCCCAGTGTCGCCCGTTTCGTCAGCCAGGGGTATCAAATAATCGTTATCTGAATCAGGTAGATAATAAAAAGGGGGAATAATTCATGAGCCAGATCCCGAGAACAAAGGAAAATCTCAAGAAATGCCTGTGCATGAAATGCCCAACGTACACATTTATGTGCAAGATGAAGAACATGCCGAGGAATATGGTGGCCATGATGAGGGACATCGGGAAAGTAGACCGCATGGAAGCCATGTTTTGCGCTTTCGGCAAGAGCAAATGTATAACCGACGAAAAAGGCTGTATTTGCATGACCTGTGCCCTCTTCAGGGAATATAACCTTGATAAAGCATATTATTGCCTCGGTGGTAAAGCTCCGAAAATGTAGTATTTGTTAGCCACCAAGAAGAACAATTTTCGCAGAGGCAAGGAGATATGCGTGAGGTTCCCATTTGTCCGCTCGGCCAAGATAAATATCCTGTTTCTTGCATGGCTGGCTCTTGCGGTGGCGGCGTTTTCTTGCGCCCCACGCCCGGCGTCGCAGCCGGGTGACCAGGCCGCAACACAACCGGACTGGCTTAACATCCCGCTCAAGGACGTCAACACCGGCAAGGCGTTCCAGCTTTCCGATTTCAAGGGCAAGATAGTGGTGCTGGAGACCATGGCCGTATGGTGCACCACCTGCCTCGCCCAGCAAGCTGAAATCAAAAAAGCCGAAGCTCAATTTGGCGATGAAGTGGTTTCCGTCTCCCTGGATATCGATCCCAACGAGAGCGAAGACATCCTGAGAAAACATGCCCAGGGCAATGGTTTTGGCTGGATTTTTGCCGTATCCCCGCGCTCTGTTAGCCAGCAACTCGAAGCGTCTTTTGGCAGAACCGTTCTAAATCCCACTTCTACGCCGGTGATTATTCTCGACAAAGACCAGTCGTCCCACCGCCTGAGGTCCGGCGTGAAGAGCGCGGCAGAACTGGTCGCCGAGATAGCCAGGTACCGGTAGGTAACAGTGTTGTCTCTGCCCGAACTGGGGGCTACCTTCCTTATCGGCATGGCAGCCACCCTGGCACCGTGCGTCTTCCCGCTGTACCCGGGCTTCCTGGCCTATTTGTCCAGCAATAGCCAGAGGCTCGGAAAAAGCCGGTCCCGATACCTGCTAGGCTTACTGGTATTGCTCGGCGTGCTAACCATGATGCTGCTCATAGGACTGGTGGTGGCTTCTCTGGGCATTGCCATCGGCAGCGTCCTGGTCATTGCCTCCCCACTGGTAGATATTATGCTGTTCTCTCTGGGAGTCCTGCTCCTCTTGAACTTCAATCCCTTCCTGAAACTGGCTCAAGTGCGTATGCCCCTGCTGTCCAACCCCTTACTCAGCGCTTATGTCTACGGGCTGCTCTTTGGACCCGTGGTATTGCCGTGCACCGGGCCAATTGTGGTGGGCGTTTTCGCACTCTCTTTTTCGGTCAGTCAGTTTATGGACAAAATGGTGCTTTTCTTCGTTTTTGGACTCGGCTTCGGGTTACCCCTGTTGCTTATTTCCTTTGTGGGTGAAATCAAGGGTAACTGGCTCGCCCGGTTCTTTGCCGCCCGGCACGCTTGGGTGAACCGCTTATCCGGCAGCATCCTGGTCTTGCTGAGTATCTGGGACTTCTACATCAACCTTCCAGCGCTGCGGCTATACTTTTGAAGGATTCGCGTTTAACACTTTTGTGATGACTTTTTTCGCGATTTTATGACTTCCTTATGTTTTGAGCGGTAGACTGGTATCAAATTGCTGAAACGGAGGTTGGAAAATGCGTACGCGTGACATCGGACTGGTAATCATGGTGGTGGTGGTTATTGGTTTATTGAGCTGCGGCAAAGCAGAGCCACCGCGCCCCGCGGCCAGCGGACCCGAGCTATACGCCTACATAACCAGGGACAACCCTTATCAGAAGTGGCAGATGTGGCCGGGAAAGGCGGCTCTCTATACAGGACGGGAGCCCCACGGCGCTTTGCTGACCACTTACGTTACTGATGAGGTTTACGTGGCGGTACAGGACAAGAAGGGAAGTATCCCCGAGGGCGGCATCATCATAAAGGAAAACTACATGCCCGACAAGACTCTGGCCGCGGTTACCGTTATGTATAAGGCGAAGGGTTTCGATCCGCCGAACAATGACTGGTTCTGGCTGAAATACGAGCCCGACGGGCGCATTACCGACCAGGGAAAAGTGCAAATGTGCATTGATTGCCACAGAGAGAGGAGGAATAACGATTTCATCTATACCAGCCTCCTCCGCTAAGAAACCGTCCTTGAACAGGTTAAACAGCTAATACAAAGGCAATAGATGTTGTATGATGATAGACGCAGGAGGAACGGGTTTCACCGCAAAGGAACCCAAAGGGGGAGAGACCAGAGGGAATCGATAGCCTCTGCGAGCCTCGGCGTCCTCTGCGGTGAAAGCGTCCCCTTTTCGTCGCCGTTACAGACGCGGCATTTATTGTTGCGCTTGTATTAGTCCTTTAGCTGCACCAGGTTGTTTTCATAAATCTAACCACAAGATTTCACGAGATAAACACGAGAAATAAACGGAAAGTGGCTGTATAGAGGGGTTAACCAGAAGATGATTGGGTCAGGCAAAAAATCTTGTGAGAATCTCGTATAATCTGGTGGTTTATTGTTCAACCTATTCGGAGACAGTTCCCGAGGCGAGCGCCATCTAATTGTCATATTTAGGGGCCTGTTGCGGTAGGCGTCGGAAACACCATTACCCGTAGCCTATGTCTCCGCCGCCTCTTTGAGTCGCTCCCGGTCCAGAACGACAATCCTTTTTTTGCCCAACTCCAGAATGCCCTGCGCCTGCAAACGGTTGAGGACGTTGGTCACAGTCTCCCGGTACAGTCCGGTGGCGTCGGCCAGTTCCTGGTGCGTCAGTCCGGGCAGTTCAGACGCCCCGCCGGCCAGTCGCAGGATGGTCCGGCATACCCGGGCCATGGCGTTGCGGAAGGTCGCTTCCTCCAGCTTCGTGCGGGTTTCCTCCAGCCGTTGGCCGAGACTGCTCACCAGCCTCAAGGCTACCCGCGGCTTGTCCAGCAGAAGCCTCTCCATATCCCCCCGGCTCAGCACACAGATGACTGAGTCTTCGACTGCCTCGGCAAAAGCCTGGTGCATGCTCTGAGCCGTTAGCGGCATTTCACCAAAAAATGTCCCGGGCGTCACGATCTCAACAATCAGACGTTTCCCTTCGGCAGTCAGACTATAGACATGGACTTTGCCCCTCTTGAGCAAGAACAAGACCTCGGCCTGCTCCTCGGGACGGAAAAAGATGTGTCCCTTCTTACAGGTAATCATGCTCACCATCCCCTCAATTCCGTGCATTTCTTCCAGACTCAAGTCACAGAAGATATCAACACCGGAAAGCAAGTCGACCTTGAGCGACATCTCTGGGCCAAACCCCGCCCCCCCGGAAGAAATCCCTGATTTATCCATCGTCACGTCTTTCAGTGCTGTTAAATAAAGCTATCTTCGCTACCAACTCGTCGAACCGCGGGTTGCCCAGGAAAAGCAGCCGGCCGTCAAGAAAATAAGCTGGCGTGGCCGGTACGAGTATCGGGTCAGTTGCCGGAATATCCTCGATCGTTGTTACTTTTACCTGAATGTCCGGCAGTTTTTGCCTCGCCTTCTCGGCCACCCTGGCCGCCTCGGCTGTGCCAAAACAGTGTTTGGCGACATATACGTTTAGAACTTGCGTCACAGATTTCTCTCTTGCTGTGCCAGCGATTCATTCATATATTATGACACAGTTAGACGAATTGTTTGTAATCAGGATTACAGAAAACTTTTCTCAATTCGGGTAGAGTGTCGCTTAGCCTCGGGTTGTGCACGCGCCGGGCGGGGGCGTAGCCTTGCGGGGAGGGGACAAGTGAACCTTTTAGATAGTGCACGCATATTTTGGATTAGACGGGTTAAGCGGAGTAACAAGGGGGCTCCAGCGCCGTTTGACATGTCCGACCGCCACAACTAAAATGAATTTGGCGTTACAAACTGAACTATGATACAAATCGGTATTGATCCAGTCATATTCTCTTACGGCCCTTTTACCCTGCGGTGGTATGGGCTGTTCATGGCCCTGGCTATCATCTTCGTGGTGTGGTGGGCGGTCCGGCAGGCCAGGAAACTGGGATTCTCGGAAGACATGATTTACGGGGCGGCGGTCTGGGCCGTTCCCTTCGGCCTCATCTTCGCCCGCCTGTTCCATGTCGTCGACCAGGTCGACTACTACATCATGAAGCCGGGCGCGATATTCGGCTTCGAAGGCCTCGCGGTTTTCGGCGCCATCGTGGGCGCCGCAGTGGGCGTCTGGATTTATAGCCGGATCAAGAAGTTCCCCTTCGGTCCTTTCGCCGACATGGTGGCGCCCGGGGCCATCGTCGGCCAGGCCATCGGCCGGCTGGGTTGCACCGCCAACGGCTGCTGCTACGGGACAACTACCGATGTTCCATGGGCTTTCATATACACCAACCCCAATACCCTGGCGCCCCTGGGAGTGGCCACCCACCCCACCGTCGTCTATGAGCTACTCTTTGACCTGGCCGTATTCGGTCTCCTGTTCAAGCTGAGAGGCAAGCTCATCCCACCCGGCTCCCTCTTCGCCGTTTACGTCGCAGTATACTCCCTCGGGCGTTTCTTCCTCACCTTCCTGCGCCAGGGGGACATCGTGGCCGGGGGCCTTCTGCAGGCGCAGATCGTTTCCATCCTGACAATCGCCGCCGCCCTGCCATTCCTGCTGGTCAGGACGCGCCGGGCCAGAAAGGAACAACCCGCAATGGCTAATGGCGTCAGCCGTGATTGATCGCCCGTATCCATCTGCTGCGGGCACCAACAATGATAAAAATGCAAGTGTCATTCTGAGCGTAGTCCACGTGTCATTCTGAGCGTAGTCCACGTGTCATTCTGAGCGAAGTCCACGTGTCATTCTGAGCGAAGTCGAAGAATCTTTCGGAGGCGGGCGAGACGAAAGACCCTTCGCCTGGCTCAGGGTGACAGCCATGACGCCATGGAAAACCTGTCCCTGTTCGTAATATTCTTTGCCGGCGTCCTGTCCTTCCTGTCGCCGTGCATTCTGGCAGTGATCCCGGTCTACGTCGCCGATCTGACGGGTTCGGTGGGGTCAGCCCGGGGGACCGCCTACTCCAGGGCGGCCCTGCTGAAGACTTTCGCCTTCATCGCTGGATTCTCCATGGTCTTCATCCTCTTGGGGGCCATGGCCGGAGCCGTCGGCTCCCTGGCGGTGAGGTACCAGTGGCTGTGGCAGAAAGTCGCCGGCGCCGTGCTCGTCGGACTCGGGCTCCACGTGCTCGGAGTCCTGCAAATCCCCTTTCTGAACTACCAGAGACGACTGGTTGAACCCCACCCGGGTGGACAGGCAGGGACGGCTCCGTCGCAGGGTGGACAGGCAGGGACGCCTCCGTCGCAGGGTGGACAGGCAGGGACGCCTCCGTCGCAGGGTGGACAGGCGGGGGCGCCTCCGTCGCAGGGTGGACAGGCGGGGGCGCCTCCGTCGCAGGGTGGACAGGCGGGGGCGCCTCCGTCGCAGGGTGGACAGGCAGGGACGCCTGTCCTACCCGGGGTGATGAGGTCTTTCGTCATGGGCGCCGCTTTTTCGTCAGGCTGGACGCCCTGCATCGGGCCTATTCTCAGCGCCATTCTGGCCATGGCCATCGGCTCGCAGACGGCTCCCCAGGGGGCTTTTCTGATGGCAGTCTTCTCCCTGGGTATGGCAGTGCCGTTCATAGCCCTCGCTCTGGCTCTGGGGAGAGTGACCGGCTGGCTTCAGAAGATGCGCCGGTTCGTGAGGATAGTCAGCGTGGTGAGCGGCTTGCTCGTCATTGCCATCGGGCTCATAATCTTTTTCGACGCCTCTTTCACCATCAATGCCTTCATTCTCCGGTACTTGCCCTGGCTCAAGGGAGGAATCTAACAAGAAATGGCGAAGTCCGAATGACGAATCACCAAAGGGAATTCAGAATTCAGAATCCGGGAATTCCCACGCCGTTCTGCTGACTGACTTCTGAATTCTGGCGCTGCCTTCAGACGTCTGAATTCTGGATCCTGATTGGTCACGGGCGCCAACTCAGAAAGGCATTCGAAATTCTCAAAGGAGGAATCCTTATGAACAAAGGAAGATGTATCCCATACTCTGTATTGCCGGTCCTGGTTAGCCTGGCCCTGGTGGCCGTGTCGTGCCAGCCTGCCGCGTCGCCCACGGTGACTCCGGCGCCTGTCGGACCGGCAAACCCGGCGCCTGTCGCCGCACCGACAAGCCCGTCGCCCATCGCCGCACCGACCAAACCGCCGCCCCCCACCCGCTCCCCCGGGGCTGTCGCCGCGCCCGATTTCTCGTTGCCCACCACGGATGGCCAGACCATCAAGCTGAGCGACCTGCAGGGCCGCCCGGTCATGATAAACTTCTGGGCCACCTGGTGCCCCCCGTGCCGTGACGAAATGCCCCTGCTCCAGGGCGTCTACGAGGAGAAGATGCCGGAAGGACTGGTGCTGCTGGCCGTGGACATCGGCGAAACGTCCGAGCAGGTCAAGAAGTTCGCCCGGGACAACAAGCTCACTTTTACCTTTGTCCTGGACCTGGATAAGAGCGTCGCCGCCACCTACGGCATCAGGGCCATCCCCACCACCATCCTCGTCGACAAGAACGGGGATATCAGGGACGTCAAGGTGGGCGCCTACACCAACAAGGCGGAAATCAGGAACGCGCTGAAGAAGATAATGTGAAGGAACATGGGCATCCCCCTTTGGGAAACTCACTTTTACCCACATTTCCGGGCGCTGGACACAGAGCATCTGTTGAGATGTGGGACATTGTGCGATACGGAGAGACACAGTCGGATGATGTCATTCTGAGCGAAGACGAGCGCGAGCGAGTCGGAGCCGAAGAATCCTTCGCTCTGCTCAGGAC
>JACQUA010000074.1 GCA_016210565.1 Chloroflexota bacterium | reverse complement strand
TCTCAGAGCCAACCTATGAACAATATCGAAAAACAATGTCATTCTGAGCGAAGACGAGTCCCGATGCTATCGGGACGAGTCGCAGTCGAAGAATCCTTCAGGGGGTGCGGACCAAAGACACTCCGCCTGCCCCCTCGCTTCGCTCAGGGCTCCCGCTCAAGGTGACAAGCAATCTCAGTGCCAACCTATGAACAATATCGAAAAACAATGTCATTCTGAGCGAAGACGCGTCCCGATGCTATCGGGACGAGTCGCAGTCGAAGAATCCTTCAGGGGGTGCGGACCAAAGACCCTTCGCCTGCCCCCTCGCTTCGCTCAGGGCTCCCGCTCAAGGTGACAAGCAATCTCAGAGCCAACCTATGAACAATATCGAAAGACTACGTGATCTGGGCCAGTCGGTCTGGAGCGATTATCTGCGGCGCGGCATGCTCACCTCCGGAGAGCTCCAAAGACTGATAGACGGCGGCATTACCGGCGTTACCTCCAACCCCACCATTTTCGAGAAAGCCATCGCCGGCAGCGCCGATTATGACGAAGCCCTGCTGGAACTCGTCCGCGCCCGCAGGACGGCCATGGAGATCTATGAGACCCTGGCGATAGAGGACATCCGCGGGGCGGCGGACCTGCTCCGGCCGGTTTACCAGAGCACCGGCGGCGCCGACGGCTTCGCCAGCCTGGAGTGCAATCCCCTGCTCGCCTACGACACGGACGGCACCATCAAAGAGGCCAAACGGCTCTTCGCCGCCCTGGACCGTCCCAACGTCCTGATAAAGGTCCCGGCGACGCCGGAGGGCATACCCGCCATTCGCGACCTGACCGGCCAGGGCATCAACATAAACATCACCCTCATCTTTTCGCTGGAGACTTACCGGCAGGTCAGGGAAGCTTACGTCCGGGGCCTCGAGATCCTGCAACAGTCGGGAGGCGACATCGGCAAAGTGGCCTCGGTGGCTTCCTTCTTCCTGAGCCGGGTGGACACCCTTGTCGACAGCCAGATAGAGCCGATGGTCAAACCGGACCGCGCCGAACTGAAAGGGCTGCCGGGCAAGGCCGCCATAGCCAACGCGAAACTGGCTTACCAGGCTTTCAAGGAGACCTTTTCCGGCGACCGCTTCCAGGCGCTGCGGTCCAGGGGCGCCCGGGTGCAGCGCCCGCTTTGGGCCAGCACCGGCGCCAAGAACCCGGCCTATAAGGACCTGATGTACGTCGAACCCCTGGTCGGCCCGCAGACCGTCAACACCATGCCCCTGGCCACCATCACTGCCTTACTCGACCACGGCCGGGTGGAACCCAGCATTGAGCGGGACATCGAGGAAAGCCGGCAGACGCTCAAAGCCCTGGCTGAAGCCGGAATCGACATGGAGAAAGTGGCTCGCAAGCTCCTGGAGGACGGCGTCAGGCTGTTCGCCGATTCGTTTGGAAAACTCGTGGCCAACATCGAAGAGAAGAAAACCAGGCTCGCAGCCCGGGAACGCTCTCATCCCGACGACAGCCTGGGGGACAGCCTCATCGACGTAAAGAATACGGGGGATGACCTGCAAGAAAAAGATGTGGTTAGCCGCATCTGGAAACAAGACCATACGGTCTGGAAGCAGGACCCCCGGGAGATCAGCGACCGCCTGGGATGGCTTTCCGTGACCGAAGCCATGACAGAACAGTTGCCTCATTTGCTGCGCTTCGCCCGGGAAATCCGTGAGGCCGGATACCACAACGTCGTGCTGCTGGGGATGGGGGGCTCCAGTCTCGGACCGGAGGTGCTGCGCCAGACTTTCGGCAAGATCGGCGGCTTCCCGCGGCTCGTGGTGCTGGACTCGACAATCCCCGCCACGGTGCGGCAGGTCGCCGCATCCCTCGACCTCAAACGCACCGTATTCCTCGTCTCTTCCAAGTCCGGCGCCACTATCGAGACCATGTCCCTTTACTATTATTTCAGAAGCCTGGCGGACAAGGTCCTCAGCCAGAAACGAAGCGGCCGGAACTTCGTGGCTATCACCGACCCGGGCACACCGCTGGCCGAGCTTGCCGGGAGCAAGGGTTTCCTGAAGACGTTCCTCAATCCGCCGGATATCGGTGGACGGTATTCGGTCCTCTCTTACTTCGGCCTGGTCCCGGCTGCCCTTGCTGGAATTGACGTGGCCACCCTGCTGGACCGGGCCGACCGCATGCGGGAAGGGTGCGCCGGGTGCGTCCAGTCCCGGGAGAACCAGGGGGCCCGGCTGGGGGCAATCATGGGCGCCCTCGCTACGCGGGGGCGCGACAAGCTCACCATCATTTGCTCGCCTTCTATTAAAAGCTTCGGACTGTGGGCTGAGCAACTGGTGGCCGAAAGCACCGGCAAGGAGGGCAGGGGTATTATCCCGGTCACCGGCGAGCCGTTACTGGACGCCACTTCCTACGGCAATGACCGCCTTTTCGTCTACCTGCGGCTGGAAGGAGACAGGAACTCCTCCACAGATAAGGCCATCGAGCGCCTCAAAGCCGCGGGACAGCCGGTGGTCTTCCTCAAGTTGCAAGACATTTACGACCTGGGCGCGGAGTTCTTCCGCTGGGAGTATGCCACCGCGGTGGCCGGCGCCATACTGGGCATAAATCCTTTCGATCAACCCAACGTGCAGGAGTCCAAGGATGTCACCGCCAGGATACTCCACCACTACATGATAAGCGGCCACCTGATGCAGACGGAGGAGGCCTTCTCCCTCGGCGCGCTTCTGGCTAAAGTCATGCCGGGGAGCTATCTGGCCATCCAGTCGTACCTCCACGAGACCTCCGAAGTTGAAAAAGCCCTCACGGAAATGCGGAAATGGCTGATGCAGTATTATCGTATCGCCACGACCGCGGGCTACGGGCCGCGCTACTTGCATTCCACCGGCCAGCTCCACAAGGGCGGCCAGGCTAATGGCCTGTTCCTGCAACTGGCAGAGGATCCTGGCGCCGGCGTCGACATTCCGGGTAAGCCATACACGATGGGTGTCCTGACCGAGGCCGAAGCCGTGGGAGACTTTCAGGCCCTGCAATCAAGAGGCAGGCCGGTCATACGCATCAACCTCGGCGAGCATAGCGCCGAAGAAATCCAAAAGCTCATGAAACTGCCCGTCTAGCTGAGAAGTCTCCTCTCCCTTGATGGGAGAGGATTAAGGAGAGGGTGAAAGTAAGCCCCCTCACTCTGACTCTCTCCCATAAAAGAGAGAGAGGACTGTTTCCAGGGCCTCCCCCTGGAAAGGAGCATCCTATGGAACTGGGACTCATAGGTCTGGGCAGAATGGGGAGCAACATGACGCTGCGCCTCGTGAAAGGCGGGCACCGCGTCGTAGTCTATGACTCCTGGGACATGTCCATCCGGGAGATGGTCCGGCAGGGGGCCACCGGCGCCTCGTCCGTTGAAAACCTGGTATCTCAACTGGCCAAACCCCGGATAGTATGGCTGATGCTGCCTGCGGGGGAAGCCACCGAAACTACTATCATCGAATTGACCGGCCTGCTGGACCGCAACGACATGATCATCGACGGAGGCAACTCCAACTACAAAGACAGCCTGCGGCGGGCAACAGAGGTGGAGAACAAGGGAAAATACTTTATGGACGTGGGCACCAGCGGCGGTATTCGGGGACTGAAAGAGGGCTATTGCTTGATGGTGGGAGGCCGGGAGGAGGGCTACGAGCGAATTCGGCCCATCCTGCAGACCCTCGCCCCTTCGGCGACCACCGGATATGGCCACGTAGGACCCAGCGGCGCCGGACACTTCGTCAAGATGGTCCACAATGGCATCGAGTACGGGCTCATGGAAGCCTATGCCGAAGGCTTTGAACTTATGCAGGCCAAAAAGGAGTTCTCCCTGGACCTGGCGCAGGTGTCCGAACTCTGGCGTCACGGGAGCGTGGTCCGCTCCTGGCTGCTGGACCTGGCAGCGGTGGCGTTGCGCCAGACCACAGCCCTCGGTGACGTCTCGGCCTATGTCGAAGATTCCGGCGAAGGGCGGTGGACGGTCCAGGAATCGGTGGACCTGGCGGTGCCTATCCCTGCCATAGCCAGCGCCCTCCAGGCCCGGTTTCGCTCCCGCCAGAAGGAGCCCCTCGGTCCGAAGCTACAGGCAGCCATGCGAAACCTGTTCGGGGGGCATCCTGTGAGCCTGAGAGCTGATATTCCGGACGCCCGAGGGCGCATCCCCGCCAAATCCCAACCGCCGTCGGCGCACCATGAGGGGTGAAATGGGCTGTCTTTGCGAGTTCCGACTTGGCCGGGACGAAGCAATCCCCTGGTTGGCTGGACAGCCGTGCAGGTCTTCCGGCCCGCCAGAACTCAGGCCCGCACAGGCGGGACGCCTGTGCCACGGTTATCTTGTGAGCAACCGGCCATGAGCACTTGCAGTACTCCCCGCGAAGCCTGAAAATGCCTGCGCCACCCGCGTGTGTTCGCCCCTACGCTGGCGGAACAGTGACCGTCATTCCTTCGTCATTCGTCATCTCGGTCCCCTGAGATCCACCGGCGGCCAGGGCATCGACGACGTATGACAGGACCGGAGCCAGGAATCCCCCCGCCAGCCCGGCATTCAGCGAAACAAGGTCCCACCGGCGCGGCGGAGTTGCGGACGCCGGACTCTGAACAGCGGGTGAAGCCGTCCCGACTTGTCGGGATGACGGGGCAATCGTTGAGGCCGGAACAAGCGATGAAGTTACCGTTGGGACCACGGGAGGCAGTGCCACTCCCGGAGAGAGCGCCAGCGCCGGCGGGGGCGCCGGAGGGGCCTGGGCAGTACACGGAGCCACTCCGGACCCATGATATCTGAGGACGCCGCCGTTGGCGGCGCCGGTGTTTGAAGCGTCCGAATACTGCGGGCCGTTCATGAACTTGTAACCGTAACCGCGGTTGTTCCGGGCGACATTGTTGCGCAAGACGTTATTGACGCCGTAACGGTAGTTATCGCCGAACTCCGGACTGTAGGTCACATCCCCACCGAAACGGTATCCCGCGCCGGCATTGTTGAACGAAACATTGTTGTAAAGATAGTTGGCATCGGCGCGGACATTGATGCCGCCTGAC
This sequence comes from Chloroflexota bacterium, assembly GCA_016210565.1. Taxonomy (GTDB): domain Bacteria; phylum Chloroflexota; class Dehalococcoidia; order JACQUA01; family JACQUA01; genus JACQUA01. The sequence continues at coordinate 64,551 of JACQUA010000074.1, read as the reverse complement.
TGGGGGTCGGTATTATTATGAATGACATTGCCCGATACTGTGTTGAAAGAGGAGTCCTCTTTAATATCGATGCCCTCAGTGACGTTGTAGATTTCGTTGCCGGTGATGATGTTCCAGGTACTGGTGTCCGGCTTGCCCCCGTTCTTGTAGCGCTGTTCCGGCGCCGTGCCGAGGTAAATCCCTTCGCCGTTACCACTAAGGCCGGTGGCCCAGATAGCGTTGTTCTTTACGATGTTCCCGCGGGAGAAATAGCGGAGCCGGAGTCCCTCGTTGCTGACATGGTGAATCTTATTATTCTCCAGTACCACACCGGAAGCCCCCTCGATCCTCACGCCTTCCTTGACATTCCTTATTTCCAGGTTCCTGACGGTGTAGAAAGAGTGGATGATCCGAATTGCGTTGAGGGTCCGCCGTTTGCCGTCGAGAACCGGAAGGGCGCCTTCCGCGGGTTCTATGACGATGGGGGCCGAGGCTGTCCCGGCGGTAACCGTATGGTTGGCCTCCTGGTAGACCCCGGAAGCGAGTCTGACGGTCGCTCCGGGCTGGACTACCTGGAGGGCTTTCTGCAAAGTCCGGTAGGGATTCCCAACCATTCCCGAATTGGCGTCATTGCCGGCGACCGGGTCAACATAGATAGCCCCCGCGGCCAATGCCGGAGCAGCGGGAACGAGCTTAACGACCGGCTGAACGAGAAGGCTGAAAAGGGCCATTCCCAGCCCGATGGATATTGCAGATCTCCGTAGAGACCGACAAAGCGTGGATCGATTTGCGTTGTGCCTGGGCACTTCACATCTCCTTCCTCTATCACCAGATGTCAGATGTCGGGTAGCCATATGGATTCGATAGAGTCGTGTTGTACTGCTTTCCATTATACCACCCGCCCCGCTGCTGTCAAACGCCAGTACCACAGGCCACCGCGCCTGTGAGCGGCGGATCTCCCTCGACCGGTACCACAGGCCACCGTGCCTGCGAGAGCCGGATTTCGGCTATGCTGATACATCTTGGCTCGCAGGCACGGTGGCCTGCGGTACTGCTTGTCCTCGCAGGCACGGTGGCCTGCGGCACCGGCGCCAATTAAGTAGCAATACGCATTGCGGCTACCCCCCGGATTGCGACACAATAGTACCAGTACTAAACACTGGGGCGGTAGGCGAGAGGAGACAGGATAATGGACAGAACCATCAAGTTCGGAACCGATGGCTGGCGCGGAATAATAGCCGAAGACTTCACCTTCGATAACGTGCGAATCTGCGCCCAGGGAGTCGCCGGCTACCTGAAAGAGACCGGCGCCGCCGCCGGGGGGACCGTAATCGGCTATGACAACCGTTTCGCGTCCGAAGACTTCGCCGCGGCTGCCGCAGAGGTCCTGAGCGGCAATGGCATCAGGGTCTACCTTTTCTCCAGGTCAGCGCCGACGCCCGTCATCAGCTACGCGGCAGTCGCTAAGAAAGCGTCCGGCGCCATTGCGATCACCGCGAGCCACAATCCCCCCGCCTGGAACGGCTTCAAGTACAAGACGGGGGATGGGGCCAGCGCCCCCACCGAGGTAGCCACGCGAATCGAGGAGAACATCGCGCGCGTGGTCGCTGCCGGACACATTGAAAGAGCGCACCTATCCGCGGGGTTGAAAAGCGGCCTGGTGGAACGCATCGACATCGCTCCGCTGTACCTCGAACACCTGAAAAGGCTGGTCGAAATCCCCTCTCTCAAGAAGGCCAGGCTGAAGGTGGCCATCGACCCCATGTACGGCAGCGCCATCGGTTACCTCAGGAGCCTTCTGGATGGGGGAAGCCTGGAGCTGATCGAGATCAACAACCACCGTAACCCGGTCTTCCCCGGCATGAAACAGCCGGAGCCCATCGCCGGCAACCTGGGCGCTCTGTCCGCCGTGGTGAAGGAACAGCGGTTGGACGCGGGCCTGGCGACCGATGGGGATGCGGACCGCTTTGGCGGGATGGACGAGCACGGCCTCGCACTGACGACGCTTCAGTCCTTCGCCCTTCTCTGCCTCTATTTCCTGGAGGTCAGGCAAGAACGGGGTGTCCTGGTCAAGACGCTTACCCAGACAAGCATGGTGGACCGGTTGGGCGAGATGTTTGGCGTGCCGGTGCGGGAGACAAAAGTGGGCTTCAAGTACATCGCTCCGATAATGATGGCGGAGAACGCCCTCCTCGGAGGAGAGGAGAGCGGGGGTTACGGCTACAGAGGAAATATCCCGGAACGTGACGGAGTGCTCAGCAGTCTCTATTTCCTGGACCTCATGGTACGGACAGGCAAAAACCCATCCCAGTTAGTGAGCTATCTCCATGGCAGGACTGGCCCCCATCACTTCAACCGCCACGACCTGGACTTCCCTGAAGAAAAGAGACAGGAGATCGTCCGCAAAGTAACCAACAGCCAGCCGCAGGCCCTGGCAGGCGTCAGGGTGGTCAAGACGGATGCCCTGGACGGTTTCCGCTTTGTTTTGGAAGACGGGTCCTGGCTTCTGGTCAGATTCTCCGGCACGGAGCCGTTGCTTCGCATCTATGCTGAGGCCGGCTCCCCCGGCCAGGTGGAATCCCTCCTGGAGCAGGGGAGGAAGATGGCCGGTTTGTAGCAGCACGGTCATTCTTCGGGGTGGGGTGCGAGACAAAGACCCTTCGCCTGCCCCTTCGCTTCGCTCAGGGCTTCGGCTCAGGGTGACATTTTCGCAGCAATCCGCCATGCCCCCTTGGAGGGGGCGCCATAAAGGATGAAAATGGTCGGACAAATTCACCATAGGGGTCCCGACTTTGTCGGGATGTGTTCGCCCGCCGGCGGTCAGACATTGGCGGGATTCCAATGCCCACCCCGATGCATCGGGGCGCCACCCAAAATTCTACCCTCACAGGCGGGGACGCCTGTGCCACCGCGTGCGGGTCCGGCAAACGCCCGGCGAATCTTCAGCGTCCAGGCAGTGGCAAGACAAAGCGTTCTGCTGCTCTTTGTTGCGGGGCTCCTCCTGGCTCCCCAGGGGCAAGGTGGGATTTCCCCCAACGCCGTCGCTGCTTCGAGACCCGGCCCAGCCCAGCCGCGCATCGTCTATGACCCCTCCACCAACACCATCGAGGTGAAAGGACCAGGGGCGGTGGTAAACCTGACCGCAATCTCCGACGCTCTGAAAGGCAAGAACTTGCTGGAGCGCCTGGGACCCTTCGAATGGCTTTTGAAAGCCAACCTGAAGACCTTCGAACTGGTGCGGCTGGAGTTGCACGGGGAAACCGCGGGCGGGGACGTCAACTGGCTCAAGCTGCGCAGCGAACCCTCCGGTTACGCGACCATAGAGTCTTCCAACGGACAAATAAGCATCAGGAATACCAGGATTACCTCCTGGGACCAGCGCGTCGGCAGCTTCGACACGGACTTCCTGGACGGAAGCGGGCGCGCCTTCATCGCGGCCAAGAACCGGCGAGCCGAAAACACCGACAACCGCATGGACGTCACCGACAGCGAGATCGCTTACCTGGGCTTCTTCGAGGAGACGGCCTACGGTATCTCCTGGAAGGTGATCTCAGAGCCCGGCAGGGGAGACACGGGTACGTTGGGACAGGGCCTGACCGGGACGGTGCGCGGCAGCAAATTCCACCATAACTACTTCGGGTTGTATACCTGGGGAATCGGCGACTTAGAGGTAAGGAACAACGAGTTCTATGAGAACTACCGCTACGGTTTTGACGCCCACACTGTAACCCGGCGGACCATCCTGGAGGACAACTTCTCCCACCATAACGGCTCGCACGGCATAATCTTCGCTGAAGGATGCACGGACAACATCGTCCGTCGCAACCGGTCGGTCGACAACAGGGGGCACGGCATCATGCTGCATGAACTGTCGGACAACAACGTGATCGAAGACAACATCGTCACGGGCAACGACGACGGCATACCGGTCTTTGAGTCATCCAATAATATCATCGCCCGTAACCTGGTCCAGGGAAACGTGACCGGGGTACGCCTGTATGGCCGCGCCGCCCCCGCCAGCAGAAACCTGTTTGAAGACAATGACATTTCCAAGAGCAGAAGCTACGGCGTGTACATGTACGACGCCGCGGACGAAAACACCTTCCGCCACAACCGGATTGTCTCGAACGGAGATGCCGGCGTCTATCTCGTCAGCGTTTCGAACAACATATTTGAAGGGAACGTTGTCCAGGGCAATGAGTTCGGCATACGAATAGATTCAAGCGAGGTCGAGAACCCGTCCCGCGGTAACCTGCTCCGGGCCAACGATATCTCTGACAACCGCCAGTATGGGATTTACAGCTATCCGCCGCCGGACGCCAACCTGCTGGAAGACAACAGGTTTTCGGGCAACCGGCTGGGGGAGGTCAGCTACCGGGGAGTGGCGGATATCACCCCCGGGGGGAAACCGGCGTTGCCTGTCGCCTCGCTTCTTCTCCTTGCGGCCATCGTGGCAGTGGCGATCTTAAGCCCCCTGGCGGTCTATCTTCGCACCCGTAGCCGTAGGGTGGGTTAAGCGCAAATGGGGTGGTGTCGATGGGGGTGGTTGCGCAAACCCACCATGTGGCTCGCAAAGTTCCAATCACCAAATCCCAAATTCCAATGACGATATTTCAAATGAGAAAACCGACGGAACCCGTTTTGGCATTTGACCATTGCGATTTTGATATTGCTCAGAAAATGTCATTGCGAGCGAAGCGCGGCAATCTCCTGGATGGCTTGACAGGCCGTGGGATTGCTTCGCTTCGCTCGCAATGACGGTCCATTTTCATCCTTCATGGTGCGCTTCCGGCGCATGGGTGATTGCTCCGAAAATGGTCCGAAAATGTCCGCGGTGGACGGGCGTAGCGGCGAGGTCGCCTCGCCGGGGCGGGCGCGAAGACCGCGCCCCTACGGACGGTCCATTTTCATCCTTCATTGTCCCGACTCGTCGGGATGACTGATTGTTTGGAATTTGGTGTTTGGAATTTGGTGTTTGGAATTTGGAACTTACTGCTCGTGGTGGGTCCGCACAGCCACCCGGCCTCCCCACTCCCACTCTGTGCTTGACCCACCCTACGTGGCTGCCTGCGCACGCGGAAGCCTAAGTCGGGCAACTAGAGGGGGGAGGCGGGGGAGTCTTCGCGCCCCTGGGCGCGACATAGCTGTGCGGGGGAATCCTGGCGCCGAATTCCTCCACTTCCCGGCCGATGACCACATGGTGACCGGTGACGCATTCTTCCAGGCGGCAGTCTTCCTCCACCACAGTCTGTGAAGCGATCACGCAGCCCTTCATGACCGTGTTGTTCCATACATCAACGCCGTCCCAGAGCACCGAGCCTTCCAGACCGGCGTCTTCGAGGACCCGGCAACCCTGCCCCAGCACCACCGGCCCGACGATATGCGCCCGGGCGCTGATAAAACAGCCGTCGCCTATCAAAACAGGAGGCTCGATCCGCGCCTCCGGATGTATCTCACTCACACCTTCTCTCTGTATCTCTCTCGGACGTTGCCTGAGCAGGTCCAGGTTAGCTTTGAGATACTTGTCAGGTGCTCCTACATCAATCCAGTAGGCATCGGACGGATAGGCCAGAAGCGGTTCGCCCATTTCCAACAACTTCGGGAAGACATTATGCTCGAACATGGAGAAAACACCTGCCGGAATGAGGCGCAGGACTTCCGGCTCCACAATATATATGCCGGCATTGATCATGTTGGTGGTGACCTGGTCCCAGGTCGGCTTTTCCACAAAACGCGTTATCATCCCCGGCTTGTTGGTCTCCACCACGCCGTAGATTGTTGGGTTATCGACCGGAATCAGGGCCATGGTGACTTTGGGCTTCACTTTCCGGTGAGCCTCCATCATGGCCGTCAGGTCAATTCCCGTCAGCATGTCTCCGTTGAAGACAAAGAACGGCTCGTCGAGGTACTTTTGCGCGTTCTTGACGGCCCCGGACGTCCCCAGCGGCTCCTGCTCGATCACGTAGGTAATCCGGATACCCAACTGACTCCCATCGCCAATTCTTTCCTGGACCACCTCGGGCAGGTAGCCTACCGCAAGGACAATATCCCCTATCCCCTGCCGTCCCAGGCTGCGCAGGGTATGCTCCAGCAACGGACGATTGAGCACAGGCACCACCACCTTCGGTATGGAGCAGGTGAGGGGACGCATCCTGGTCCCCTTGCCTCCAACGAGAATGACCGCCTTCATGGCTCTCCTCACTGACAGACTATTGGTTTTCGACAACTCCCGCAGCGACACCCCTTGTCCCGACGCGCCGGGATCGAACAATGGCGACCCACCAGCAACCCCGATGCATCGCGGGGCGCTACGGACTGCCGGTTTCGAGTATCTGCAACTCAGACAGTGGGAAACCCGTAGCGACACCCCTCGCGGGTGTCGGACCGTAGCAGCCAACCGGGCACGACAGGGGCCAGCCCTGTCGCTACGGCCGCCGAAACCTGTTGCCAGTGTCTGAGCTGCGGTTCGAGTATGACTATAGTTTACATTGACTGCCGCGACAAGTAAAATAGGTAGATGTACGTATCGCAAACAAGAGCCTCAGACCATAGACTTAATGCGAACGTATTTTGACATAAGGTCGCATGGTGTGTCATGCGAGAAGTCCCGGTTTGTCGGGGTGGCGAAGCTGGCGCCGGACACAATACATGTGGGACGTACGTAGCGGCGTAGGGTGGGTTAAGCACAGCCGGGGAGGAAGGGAAGTCCCCATTGCATCGGGATGCGAACCCATCAGAGCAATGGCACTCGAACAAAGCTGTTAGAGCCAACCGGAAGAATGGTGGGTTCGTGTCCCGATTTGTCGGAAAGACTCATCGGGACGCTTAACCCACCCTACAGTTTTGTGTCCAGCAGAAATGGTTAATTACACAAAGGAGGCAGACCAGTGAGCACAAAGATACTGATAGTAGGTTCCGGGGTGGTCGGGGAGGCCACGGGCCTGGTACTATCGAGCCACGGTCTGGACATCACCTTCTCGGATGTCAGTCCGGAAGTGGTCGGCAGGCTGCGGGCCAAGGGATACCAGGCCTTCGAAATCCCAAAACTGGACAAGCCGGAGACGGATATGTACATGGTCTCCGTGCCCACGTACCCTATCGACATCTGCAAAGACGAGGCCACGGCGGAAAAACTCGAGCGGACGATGAGCCCGTTGGAATGGTGTGAAGTGGGGATAAACTTCATCAAGCTGGCTGCGGCGACAGTAGGAAAGTGGCTGGCCAAGGCGGACCGCTACCAAATAGTGGTTATCAGGAGCGCGGTGTTGCCCGGCACCACCGAACAGATGATCATTCCCATTCTCCAGGAGCGGTCGGGGAAGAAGGCCGGAGTCGACTTTGGCGTTTGCGTCAACCCTGAGTACCTCCGGGAGCGGGTGTCGGTCCGGGACATCGCTAACCCCTGGGTCACGGTCATTGGCCAACTTGATCAGAGGTCGGGCGATGCGGTGCAAGACATCTACCGTTGGGCCGACTGCCCGCTCTACCGGGTTTCGGTAAAAGAAGCCGAAATGCAGAAGTTCATCCACAACCTGTACAACGCCAACAAGATAGCGTTCTTCAACGAAATGAGACTGGTCTGCGAAAAGACCGGCGTCGATGACAAGAACATTTTCCCGATTGTGGTGAAGAGCGCCGAGGCCATCTGGAACCCCGAATACGGGACCAAAGATTACGGCCCCTTCGGCGGCAAGTGCCTGCCCAAGGACACGGTCGCCTTTCTGGCCTGGGCCAAAAAGGGAGGTATGGAAGCCCGCATGCTCGAAGCCACGATTGAAGTTAACCGCATCTTCGAGCAGCGGCTGCAGAAAGTCCCCGCGTAATACAAAGGCATCACTAATTGATGCATCACGACGGGGCGACATTCACCGCAGAGGCGCTGAGAACGCAGAGAAGGAATGGGAGAGCGCCAAAGGACGGTACGATGGTTCTTCGGGTTTCTCAGCGCCCTCTGCGTCTCTGCGGTGAAGATACGCGGATTGAGGCAGGTTAACCCGTGCAGGACCTGACCTCGCTTCTGCTGTTCTACCTTCCTCTCGGTGTTATCGGCGCCTGGAGATGGGGTACCTGGCTTCTCAAAAGGACCATCGGCCTGTTCTACCGTCCAGGCATCGGCGATTACCGGACAACGGTCTCTGTGGTCACGCCCGTCTTCCGTGAGGACCCCGGCGTATTCCTTCAAGCGTTGGAATCATGGAAGGCCAATCACCCGGCGGAAATAATCGCTGTCATCGACCACACCGACAAAGACTGCATAAGGGTATTCGAAGACTTCAGCCGGGGGTTCGCCGGCGCCACGCTCATCGTCACTGACAAACCCGGGAAGAGGTCGGCTCTCGCCGATGGCACGAGGGCCTCTTCGGGAGAAATCGTGGCCCTGGTCGACAGCGACGTGATATGGAGCGGGAATCTCCTCAGTGAGGCGCTGCCGCCTTTCGCCGACCCGCGGGTCGGCGGCGTCACTACCCGGCAAAACGTGCTGGACCCAAAAACCCTGGCCCAGACCATCTTCGATATCCAGCTCGACCTCCGCTACTTCGATGACGTGATGCCTTCGGCTGTCGCCGGCGATGTATTCACCTGCCTTTCGGGACGCACGGCCCTGTACCGCCGCAAGGCCGCGCTACCCGTCCTTGACGATGTGGTTAACGAGACCTTCTGGGGCAAGCAATGCATCGGAGGGGATGATAAGCGGCTTACCTATCTTGTAGAAGCGGCGGGGTGGAAAGCGCGCTACCAGCACACCGCCAGGGTTTATACCACAGGGGCCTCCGACATGACCACCTTCGTCAAGCAACGCATGCGCTGGTCCAGGAATAGCTGGCGGGCCGACCTGAGGGCGCTGTGGCAAGGCTGGGCATGGAGACACCCGTTCCTGGCCTTCATCCTCATAGACAGGACCATCTCCAATTTTACCCTGCTCCTGAGCCTGGCCTACTTTTCCGTTTCCCTGGTCCTCCAGCTCTGGGCGCCCGCCGCGGTCCTCGTCGCCTGGTGGCTGGTCAGCCGCACGCTGAGGCTGATGCCCAACCTGGCCAGGCGTCCCGCCAATGTCAGAATCATCCCCATATATGTTGGGATCAACTTCGCCATGGCCATTGTTCGCATTTATGCCCTCCTGACCCTTAACCGCCAGGACTGGCTGACCCGCGGCGCCCGGCGGCAGAAGGGAAACCTCGGACTGGTGCTCGCCCGTGTCGGCACCTTCCTGATCGTTGCCGGCATGGGCGTGGCCGTCTATTTCTACCGTTTCCAGGGAAGGACCTTCTGAAGAAATGAGGAAGCACCACCCGGTACCACCCCGATGCATCGGGGTGAGCCGCCGTCTTCAATCTTCATGGTGCGTGGCAGCCAGGCGTCGGGGATTGATTCGTCGTTCGACTCCCCGCATGCGCGAGGACAGGGAATCGGTGCTTGCCAGTTCAGTCGTCGTTGGCGGGAATACTGGCCCTCACGGGCACAGCGGCCTGTGGTACCGGAGGTTGCTGCCGGTGGTTTTTTCCATGCCGATAGTATAAACTGAATGACACTTATCCTGGGGATCGCTCGGAACATGTCACCCTGAGCCGAAGCCCTGAGCGAAGCGAAGGGGCAGGGGAAGGGTCTTTCGTCTCCACCCCAGTAAAGATTCTTCGACTTTGACGAGTCCCGATGCTATCGGGACTCGTCTTCGCTCAGAATGACATTTACCTTGGCCGACCAAGCCTGAAGAGTTGCCATGGTTATGGCCGATCTGGACAACCTGGAAACCTACGAAACCCTCGACCGGCAACGGATGCTGGACCGCATCGGCGAACTTCCGGTCCTGTGTGAACGGGCCTGGGAAATGGCCATGAACTTCAGTTTGCCCGATCACTTTTCCCAGGTTGACAGGATCGTCGTCCTGGGCATGGGAGGCTCCGCCATCGGCGGCGACCTGCTGAGCACCCTGGCGATATCTGAATGCCGCGTGCCGGTACTGGTGGTCCGGGGCTATACCCTCCCGGCCTACGTGAATGACAGGACGCTGGTAATCGCTTCCAGCTACTCCGGGAATACCGAAGAAACCCTGGCCTGTTTTGAGCAGAGCCTCAGGGCCGACGCCAGGGTCCTCGCCGTCACCACCGGGGGCCGGCTCAGGCAAGCGGCGGAACAACAACGGACGCCCGTCTTGCTCTATGACTACAAGGCGCAGCCCCGGGCCGCCCTCCCTTTCAGCTTCCTGACCGTGCTCTGCTTCATGCAGAAGCTGGGATTCGTCGCCGACAAGTCGGCGGACGTCCGCGAGACGGTGGGCGTCCTGCGCCAGCTTTCCGCCACCCTGGATAAGAGCGTGCCGCTTGTCAGCAACCATGCCAAGCAACTGGCCCAGGAACTCTTCGGCCGCCTTGCGGTGATATACGGGGCCGGGGGCGTATCCGAGGTGGCGCATCGCTGGAAGACCCAGGTCAACGAGAATGGCAAGGCATGGGCTTTCTATGAAGTCTTTCCCGAGCTTAACCATAACGCCGTGGTGGGCTACCAGTTCCCGGGCGAACTGGCGAGCCGCGTGCAGGTGCTGATGCTGCGAACGCCGGACCTGCCGGACCCTGTTAAGCTTCGCTACGAGATCACGGCCCGGCTCCTCGACCGCGCGGGGGTTGCTTACCGCGTCATTGATGGCAAGGGAAGTACTCCGCTGAGCCAGATGATGAGCCTTGTCATGGTTGGCGACTATGTGAGCTATTACCTTGCCCTTCTCTACAGGACCGACCCCACCCCGGTTGAGGCCATCGACTACCTTAAGGACCAGCTCGCCCATTCGAGAATAAGATCAAATATCAAGAACCAAAATGCAAAATGACAAACCAAACGTCAAAGAGGAATTCAGGACGCAGGAACTGTGAGCCCTTCTGACTTCTGCAGTCTGGCTACTGAATTCTCCACCATTCTTGCATTTTGGTCTGTCATTTTGATTTTTGACTTTTGATTTTTGGTTTCGGGTTTGGCCTTCTTTGAAAGGTAGAATCTACGACATCAGTCTGCCAATCTATCCCGGCATGGCCGTGTGGCCGGGGAACCCCGAGACCCGGCTAGAGCCCGTGAAATCCATTGCCCGGGGCGACTCCAGCAACGTCTCCCTCCTCCATGTCGGGACGCATAGCGGCACCCATGTGGATGCACCCCGCCACTATATCGCCGGAGCGGCAGGAGCAGACCGTCTGGGCATTGAGACCCTCTGGGCCAGGGCGCGAGTCGTCCAGTTGCCCGGGGCGCGGGGAATCGACCCGGAGTTGCTCCGGCGCCTCGATCTGGAAGGGGTGACGCACCTGCTCCTGGGAACGGGCAATTCCGCCCTGCTCAAACAACGGCCCCTGTCCCGGGACTACGCGTTTCTGGCGGAAGACGGAGCCCGCTACCTGGTGGACATCGGCATACGGTTGGTGGGCATCGACTACCTGTCCATTGAAGAATTTCAAAAACCGGGACGGCCGGCGCACCACGTTCTTCTCCAGGCCGGCGTCATCATCATCGAAGGCATCGACCTTGCCGGCGTGCCCTCCGGGGACTACGAGCTCGTGTGCCTCCCCTTGAAAATCCAGGACGCCGACGGAGCGCCTGCCCGCGTATTGGTGAGGGAACTATGAAGAAACAATTGGCCGCGGGGATGGTGCGGGGGAAGACTGGTATCCATCTCTTTGAAGTACCAATGCCGGAAATCAAACAGCCCGACGAGGTCCTCATCCGGGTCAAAGAAGTCGGCCTTGACGGGACGGACTTCAACGCCATCAGGTTCAACTTGCAGGACATCGGCGAGGGCCGCGATGAGATGGTCATGGGCCACGAGGCTGTCGGAGTGGTCGAGGCTACCGGCCCGGGCGTCAAATCCTTCAAACCCGGAGACCCGGTAACGATCACGGTCCGCCGCGGCTGCGATATTTGCCACCCCTGCCTGCACAACATGAGCGACATGTGCATGACGGGCCTTTACCGGGAAAGAGGCCTCCACCGCCTCGATGGGTCCCTCACCAGGTTCGTGATCGAGCGGGAGCAATATGTGATCAAGGTGCCGGCGGAAGTGGTCAAGTGGGCTGTGTTCAGTGAGCCCCTGAGCATCGTCGAAAAGGGCGTGGAGCAAATAAGGATAATCCAATCGCGCCTGCCCTGGACCTGCGACCATCCTGAACACACGTTTCTGTCGCCCCGGTGGGGGGGCTGCAAGACAGCGCTCGTGGTCGGGGCCGGACCGCTCGGGCTACTGGCCATAGCCTTGCTCACCATTTCAGACATCAAAGTTTTCGTCGCTGACATACTCCCTGAGGACCATCCGAGGGTCCGGCTGGCAAAAGGCATGGACGCCACTTATATCGACGCGCGGTCCATATCCCCCAAAGAAATCGTCGCGGACTGCTGCCTCAACGCCAACCTGGATATCATCTTCGAGGCCTCCGGCGCCGCGGCCACCGCCGTCGGACTCATCCCCCATATGTCCCGCAGCAGCATCTACGTCATGACCGGGATTCCCCGGGAGGAACTGATGATCCAGATCGATGCCGCCAGGCTGGTGCGGCAGATCGTCCGGTTCAATCAGGTGATAGTGGGCAGCATCAACTCGAACCGCACCCATTTCGAGAGGGCTCTGCAGGACCTCAAGCAGATAACTTCCCGTTTCAGCAGTCTTCCCGTCGCACCGGTCATTCACCGGTGGAAACTCGAAGACAGCGAGCGGGCCTTCGCCACCCAGGATCCCGCTCACATAAAAACCGTAATCGAAGTGGAACCCTGGTAACCCTGGTAACCCCGGTACCACAGGTCTCCGCGCCTGTGAGGCCTGTTGCACACCAAAGTACTTTTGGTCTATCATACCGTTGCCTTCGGCGGTGATTCGCGCACGAAATCCCCCTTAGTCCCCGTTTGAAAAAGGGGGAGAGGATTGTGTTTCGCAGAAAGGAATCCATGGCCTATTACAGAGACCTCAGGGAACATATCAAGGTGCTGGAACAACACGGTAAGCTTATCCGCATCAAACGCCCGATCAACAAGGACACCGAGATGCACCCCCTGGTGCGCCTGCAGTTCCGCGGCCTGCCCGAGAAAGAGAGAAAGGCATTCATCTTTGAAAACGTACTGGACGTCAAAGGTAAGAGCTATGATATTCCCGTGGTGGTGGGCCTCCACGCGGCTTCGAAGGAGATTTACGCCCTCGGAATGGGCTGCAGACCGGAAGAAATCATGGAAAAGTGGGCCCAGGCCGAACTGCATCCCGTCGAGCCGGTCATGGTTTCCGGCGGCCCGGTCTGCGAGGAAATCCATAAAGGCGAGACTCTTCTGCAACACGGCGGGCTGGGGGAGTTCCCCGTGCCCATCTCCACACCGGGCTTCGACAATGCTCCTTATCTCACCGCGGCTAACTTCGTGAGCAAGGACCCGGACACCGGCGTCAGGAACACCGGCAACTACCGCGCCATGGTCAAGAGCCCCACGCGATTGGGAATCTGCGCCCTGGCCACCAAGCACTTCCGCAATCACTGGGAAAAGCACCAGAAACTGGGCAAACCCATGCAAGCCGCGGTTGTCCTCGGGGCCTCCCCGAATTTCGGATTCGTGGCCACCGCCAGGCTCCCTTACGGCAAGGACGAGTATGCCGTGGCCGGCGGCATCGCCGGCAGCCCCCTGGAAGTGGTCAAGTGCCAGACGGTCAACATCGAAGTTCCGGCCGCCGCGGAAATCGTACTTGAGGGCATCGTTCCCACAGACACCCTGGAAAGGGAGGGCCCCTTTGGCGAATACACCGGCTACCAGGGCATGGACCAGTTCAACCCCTACCTGGAAATAACCTGCATCATGCACCGCAAAAAGCCGGTCTTCAACGCCTTCATCAGCCAGTTTCCGCCCAGCGAAAGCACCATGATTCAGAATCTCGCTTCCGAAGGGGTCCTCTACAAGTTCCTCAAGTACGACTGCAACATCCCCGGCATCGTGGACGTGGCCGTGCACGAAACCAGCGGCAGCGCCGGCCAGTGGATCGTGATCCGCATGCGGAAGACCCATCCCTCCCAGGCCTGGCAGGCGCTGAATGGGGCGCACGGTCTCATGCCCGGAATGGGCAAATTCACCGTCGCCGTGGACGAAGATGTGGACCCCTGGGACCTGGAATCCGTGGTCTGGGCGATGAGCTACCGCGTGCAACCCCATCGCGATATCAGGATCACCCAGGGAAAGGTGGGCGGCCTCGACCCTTCCGCGGCGCCCCTGACCGATCCCGAACGGCGGTACCCCGGCGTGACCGGCTGCTCCGCGATCTTAATTGATGCCACCCGGAAATGGCCCTATCCACCGACATCGCTGCCCAAAAAGGAGTTCATGGACCGGGCCATCCAGATATGGCAGGAAGAAGGACTGCCTGAGATAAAGCCAAGAGTCCCCTATCACGGCGTCTCCTTCGGCTTCTGGAGCAGAGAGCACGAAGAAGAAGCTGATCTGGCCCTGAAAGGCGACCACTACCTGACGGGGGAAAAGCTGGCCAAACAGCGCCGCCGGGCGGGTTGATCCGAAACTGTGCCGAGCGGCGGGGGGGGACGTAGCCCATGGCTTCAGCCTTGCGGGGCGGGGACCCGGGTAGAACAGGCTTTCCAGCCTGTTCCACAGCGGCGCCCCCGCGGGATGCGACAGGCCCTCGGCTGCGACAGGCTAGAAAGCCTGTCGTACTCCTGGGGGTGACGCGCCCCCCGGCCCAGAGTGGAGCTTCGGGGTCCTCGTCTCACCTGCTCATGACCTGACCGCGGATTTCACCCGGCCCGTGGGCAGCGGTATGCACATTGACATAAGCATTGCCTGCCTTGAACTCCGCCACCAGATCAGCCAGAGTCTTCCCGGCCAGAGGTCCCACAAGATCAGACGCGGCGAAGCTGCCTTTCTTAACTTCCAGTTCCACCTCGCCACGGATCAGCGTCAGGGGTGGCCTGGCCGGCACCAGCCATACCGCAATCGGACCGTTGCTGCCTGCCGGAGCGATATGGATATGTGACTGGGTAACGTCCACAATCTTGGATACCTTGAACTCGAAAGTTATCATGGACCCGTCGCCGCTGACCTCGAATTCAACCCCACCCGTGGCGATAGTGTCTACTGCCGGGACCTCGTCCGCTCCGCTGAGGTCTGCTCCAAACCGGATATCTCCTCCGGCGCGTGAGGCAACAACTAATCCCCCCAGCAGGAATGCCAGTCCCGCCGTAAGAACCAATATCCTTTTCATTCTACTTTTCCTCCCTTGTTTCTGGTCCTTCAGACCTTGTTTTCCACATAATACGACTCAGGTGGTTAAATAGTCATAAAAACGGGACGGGAAAAGTTACAAACCTGTGATATTTTCGGTGCTAGACGGAGGGCGCACGTCAATTTTGTGAGAGGAACTCATGATGTCCAGACAGACGGGAGCTTGACAGGGTAACCAGGGGAGGCTTACGATATAACCACCGATTGGGCAAGGCAGCGGCTGGCGAAGCTGCCAACAACGAAGGAGGACATATGGCGACTGACAGGAAACCGGCTTACGAAGGCATGCTGGGGGAAAGGGTGGGGTTCTACAGCGGGAATGGCGACCTGACCGCGGGTTACATGGCCAGACCTGTTGGCCCTGGCCCATACCCCGGCGTCATCGTCATCCACGAAGTTTTTGGCCTGGTGGAGCACACCAAGGAAATAGCGCGGAGGTTTGCCGCCCGCGGGTATATCGCCATTGCCCTCGACCTCTATCACCGCGAAAGCCCCGGAGGACCCGATGAGGAGATCATCAACGCCCTCCGGCAAAGCGGCGGCATACCGGACGCGCGCATCGTCCAGGACCTCCACGGGGCATTGAAAACCCTTCGGGCGGTGGCTACGTGCAGCGGCAAGGTCGGGTGTATCGGATACTGCTCCGGCGGCCGGAATACGCTCATGTTTGCCTGCAACAGCCGCGACCTATCCGCGGCGGTCGTCTGTTACGGGGGCCGTGTGGTTACCACCGAGTTGACCCCCAACCAGCCGAAAGCCGTAGTAGACATGGTGTCGAATCTGGGCTGCCCGGTCCTGGGCTTATTCGGAGCGGAGGACCAGAACCCATCACCCGAACACGTGGCGCGCCTGGAAGCCGAACTCACGAAGCACGGCAAGCAATACACCTTCAAGTCGTACCCCGGCGCCGGCCACGGGTTCTTCGCCGACTACCGGCCCAGCTACCGGCAGGAGGCCGCCACCGACGGCTGGGAAAAGGTCTTCGATTTCTTCGGACGTCACCTGAAGTAGTGATCGGGGGTGGCACAGGCGTCCCGCCTGTGCGGCCCGAACTCCGGCAGTGCCCGTAGGGGCGAACCGGTGTGTTCCACCGCCCCGGTACCGCAGGCCGCCGTGCCTGTGAGCCGCGGTTTTCAGCCTGGCTGGCGCTCGCCGCCAATGCATGGGTCAATGTCGGTCACGGCCTCCAAGGAGGGACACCGACGCACACCGCAGCTTCCCATTCCAGCTCGTTCATCTCGACCTGCGGCAGGGCATCATACTCATCCTGGGAAAGGTCCAGCCAGGCAGTAATCGCCCCCGGCTTCAGGATGATCGAGAGGCGGACGTCTCTCCCGCCTGCCCACTCATGATCGAAATGGAAATTGACCAGGAATCGCTTTCCCTGATCCGGTGGTATTTGCTCGGCCCTGAGGCTCTGCTTCCGTCCCGCCCGGATGCTGCTCTGATTCAGCGCTACGAGCGTCTCGTGGTCCAGGACTTTCATTGGCACGGTCATTTGATGTTCTCTCCTTTGTTGACGCGGCCGCCCCCCTTCAACGCTTAGCTGACAGCCATTTTACTGCCACTCGAACGCAAACTCAACCGGGGCACCCCGACATTTCGCTGACGGGTGGCGGACACTGCATTATCTCGGGGCATCCATGAACTGGGCAAAGCGACAGACCCAGACAGCTCGTGCGTAAAAGTTGAATGCACCCTCAATCATCGCCTTTGCATCAGCAACAGGCCAACACTCGGTCTTGATATTCCGTCCATTCTATACAATAATTATGGTCAACCTATCCACTTTGAGCAGGCCAGGAAAGACAGGAGTACGGAGGCGTCAATGGAGAGAAACAAACAAGCCAGGGAACCGCGGATAATCATAGACGAAAGAGTCCACTTTGGTAAGCCCGTCATAGCTGGAACCAGGGTACCCGTAGAGCTTGTCCTCGGAAAGCTCGCGGGGGGCATGACCTATGACGAGATAACAGCCGAATACGGAATTGCCAGAGACGACATACTGGCAGCTCTGGACTACGCGGCCCGATCCGTGTCAGGGGAAGAGGTCAAAGTAGTAGGTTGAGATGCCGAGTTTTGTTCTTGATGAGGACCTCTCGCGTTCTACGGCCAAGATGTTGAGAGATCTCGGTCACGATGCAGAGGCTATCCGTGACACCGCCATGGCAGGAGAGGCAGACGACATCGTTTACGCTTATGCCCAGGAGAAACGGGCAATTCTTTTCAGCGCGGACCTGGGTTTCGCGAACATTCAAAAATTTCCATTGGGGACGCACTGGGGGATTGTTGGAGCCCGCTTCCCCAACAAGCTACCCACCGGAGAAGTAAACAAGTGTATCCGCGAGAGCCTCAGCCAGATTCCCAATGCGGATTTCAAAGGAAATCTTATTATCATTGAGCCAGGGAGAATCAGGCTAAGGAGATTCAAGCCGCGACCACCAAACGCGAACAATTCATGAGACAATCCTTTGGCTATGCTCTCCCCTCCGTGGGAGAGGACTAAGGTGAGGTAGCCGTTATTCCCGCCACGATGTCAACCACAGGCACCGCCAGGGCCGCGGCAATCTTCTCCAGGGTTTCCAGTGAAGGGGTATGCTTCCCGTGTTCCAACCGGCTCAAGTTGGGGCGCTTCATCCCGGCTCTCCCAGCCAGCTCCTCTATGGAGTATCCCCGCGTCTTCCTGAGCCGGCGCACCCTCTCTCCGATCGTTTGGCTCCCCTCATTTGCGATGTACTTGCCCTTGTAGTATTCGTATTCAGGTTCGCAATGATACAGGACATCGTCCCAGGGAATTTCCAGGCAGTTACCCGATTCCTGCGTTACCCTGAAATGTGTATGGTCTCTGGCCAGCGACCACTTCGCTATTCCCGAAGCGTCCGCCTCCGGCAAATCAGCGACCGACAAGACATAGGCATTCCCATTCTCCATGCGGACCAGGAACGCCTTGAGCTTCTCCAGATACCGAACCTCTGCAATTCTCTTCCCCGCTTCGGGATCAGGCTGCTTTTTAACCGATGAAATCACCTACCCTTCGGACCCTGGCAGGCACGCCAAACGAAATCAAATTGAACATCGCGGTGAACGTACAAAACCCTGACCGGGCGCCGCTCAAAATTGCCCGGGCCGGAGGTGATTCGGCCGTACGTTTGTTCGAGATCGTCCTTGACTAACGCATTGGGGTGCCTATCGATCAAGAGAAGTACTCGGAGGCGAGCTTTCGAGTTCCTCATCCGGCACAGCTTGCGGAGCTCTTTGGCGTTCTGCGCGCCCGAGAGAACGCCGCCACCAGCTTCGGGTCTAACAGCGAGCTCAATGAATACAGGATTACTCGTGCCGTACCGAAAATCTATGCGCTGCGGCCTGGAATTACCGTAAAGATAGACAGATTGCTGGCGTGCCACGTTGCCGAAGCGCCCCTGGAGGTAGCTGTAAAGTATAGGATCGAACGACCTCTCCGAGGCACCAACACCTTTCCCCTGGTAGTCCTGAAGCAGCGCAAGAACCTTGCCCGCGGCCTTCCTTATCTCCTCGAGCTTCACTGCCGCTGCCTCTTCTTGCTCTTGAGCAACCCATCAAATTCCTCGGGAGTGACTTGGATTTCCCCTAGGATCTCCCGGATGAGCGGGCGGGCAAGATCCCTTCCCTTGTGGCTGGGTAAGGTTGTCGTCCTGCCATCGGGGTGGCGATAAAAGACGTGACTCCCCTTCTAGCGAACGCTATGGAAACCGAGGTCCAGCAGCACCTTCTCCATTGTTTTGAAGTCGACAATGGGCAGACGGCTCATACCGCCAGCTCGATCTGCTGCAGTCCCACAAAACGAGGAAGGTCTTCCACCGGTCCGGCATACTCCTCCAGACACAACTCCAGCACTTCCTTCAAATTCCTTTGAAGCTCGTCGAGACTGGCCCCCTGGCTGTGGGCGCCCACAATGCCGGGCACTATGCCAACGTAGAGTTCAGTCTCCGGATCCCATTCAACATAAGCCGTGAAGGTCTTCATTCCCTATCCGTCCTTGCTCACAGGATATACCGGCTCAGGTCTTCGTTCTTGATCAGGTCGCCCATGTGGCTGTTGACGTAGGCCGCATCCACCACCACCTTTTCCCCCGCCTGTTCGCCGGCAGTGAAGTTGAGCTCCTCCAGCACCTTTTCCATGATGGTGTGGAGTCGCCGGGCGCCGATATTCTCCATCCGCTCGTTCATCAAGGCCGCCAGGCGCGCTATTTCTTTCACGCCCTCAGGCGCGAAGGTCAGTTCCACATTTTCGGTGGACATCAGGGCCTGGTACTGCTTGCACAGGGAATTTTGAGGCTCCACCAGGATCTTCTCCAGGTCTTCCTGGGTCAGCGCCTTCAATTCCACACGCAACGGGAAACGGCCCTGGAGCTCCGGAATCAGGTCCGATGGCTTGTTCCGGTAAAAGGTTCCGGCTCCGATGAAAAGGATATGGTCGGTCTTGATCATGCCGCACCGGGTCATCACCGAAGTCCCCTCGATGATCGGCAACAGATCGCGCTGCACGCCCTCGCCGGAGATGTCACGTCCTATTTCAATAGGAGGCGAGGCCAGTTTGTCCAGCTCATCGATAAAGACCACGCCATAGTTCTCGGCATGCTTCAGAGCAACGTCGCCAAGCTCATCAAAATCCATGAGCTTGTTGGCCTCCTGGCGGGACAGGATGCGCCGGGCTTCGCGCACGGTCACCTTGCGCCGCCGCCGAGGCGGTCCGCAGCGTTTCCCCTCTCCGCTTTCCTCGTCCGCGGGGTCACCCATGTCGTCGCCATAGTAACAGCCACCCCGGTAATCCGCAAACGGCGAATCCGCGCCGGGGCTGACCTCGATTTCAATTATCTCCTCTTCCAGCTTATGCCCCGAGAGCGCCCTGGCCAGGTACCTTTTGGCCAGTCCGGGCGTCAATTCCTCGCTGTCAGTCGAGGACTTGGTGACCACCTCGGTCCGCCCTTTGGCCACCAATTTCTTCTTCTTGGAGACCCTTTGCTGGTAGAGGTAATGAACAATCTTTTCGTTCGCCAGCTTTTCGGCCTTGCCCTCCACCTCTTTGAGTTTCGTCTCATAAACATGAGAAACGCTGGTGTCAACAAGATCGTGGACAATGGATTCCACGTCCCGGCCTACATAACCGACTTCGGTAAACTTGGTGGCTTCCACGACGACGAACGGGGCGTCCATGAGCGCCGCCATGCGCCGGGATAACTCGGTCTTCCCCACGCCCGAAGGCCCTATCAGCAGAATGTTCTTGGGCATCACCTCTTCCTTCATCTCCCTGGGAAGCGACCATCTCCGTTCCCGGTTGCGCAACGCTATGGCCACAGCTTTCTTCGCCGCCTCCTGCCCCACGATGTATTTATCTAATTCCCGGACAATAGCCCGGGGAGTCAAATTTTCCATGATATCGAACCCTCCTGGTTCACTGCGTCTAGTTTATCACAAGCTATGGCAAAAACCAACCAGTCCGAATCAGTCAGCCAGTCGTTAGTCGGCGGTCGACAGTCCGCAGCGGCACGCTGCCGCGTGCCCTCGCACCCACCGATCGACCATCAATGTGAGTCGAGCCGTCAGCAGCCAGCGGTCGGCGGCCCGGCGCGGACTGTCATTGCGAGCGAAGCGAAGCAATCTCCCGGATGGCCAGACATACCGGGATTGCTTCGTCACTTCGTTCCTGGCAACGACCATCCGGCTCCCCCCTCACCCGAGCACGTCTTTCCACTTCGCCTTGACCCTGGCGGCCAGGGCCGGGTCTATCTTGATCTCCTGCGGGAATTCGTTGATCCATTCGAAAGGCTTGCAGGCATCGATGATGGCGCGGCTGTTGAAATGGCCCTGTCCCGGCCGCTTCCTGATGATGGGGTCCATAACCGTGCTCCAGCAGCGCCTGAT
Organism: Chloroflexota bacterium; assembly: GCA_016210565.1. Taxonomy (GTDB): domain Bacteria; phylum Chloroflexota; class Dehalococcoidia; order JACQUA01; family JACQUA01; genus JACQUA01. Next base: position 43,438 of record JACQUA010000074.1, on the reverse strand, counting down.
TATGTCAATATCCTTTTCCGGGTCGGAACGGGTGCAGACCGCCCACAGGACCTCTTGCAGATTAGTCGGGTCGATGTCGTCGTCCACCACGACAACATACCTCCCGAAAAACCCCTTCCGCGCCAGTTGGGAAGCCAGCACGGCCGTCTGTTTGGCATGGCCGGCATACCTCTGCTTGATGGCCACCACAACCCACATCTGGTTGGCCGCCTCCCCCATCCACACCCCCTTTACATCGGGCACGCCGGCGGCCTCCAGGTCGTTGTAGAGAAGGGCGCCGGTGACGATCCCCCGGTAGTAGCTGGAATCGCTGGGGGCCTTCCCCGGGGGCGACCCCATGATCACCGGGTTGTTCCGGTAATACACCCGCTCGACTTCAATGACCGGCGCCGGCGTCTCGCCGCTGGCGTAGTAGCCGGTCCATTCGCCGAAGGGACCTTCCGGCATGACCTTCCCCGGCGGGCAGAACCCGGCGATGACGATCTCGCTATCCGCAGGCATGGGCAGCCCGGTGACCTCTTCCCTGATTACCTTCATCGGCTCACCCATTACCGCCCCGGCGTAGTTGAACTCGGCCGCAGGCGGTATTTCGGTGCTGGCAACCCGGAAGACGAGGGGGTGGTGGCCCACCGAGACCAGCACCGGACAGGGCTTCCCCTGAGCATGGTATTTCTCGTAGTGGATCCGGCCGTGCTTCCCCTGGGCGATGAACAGAGCGGTCGTCTTCCCGTTCTGCACCATTATCCGGTACGTTCCCATGTTCGGGGCGCCGGTGTCCGGGTCCTGGGTGATGACCGCATCCCCAGTTCCGATATAGCGTCCCCCATCGCCCTCGTGCCAGCGCGGCACAGGGAACTTGTAGAGATCGACATGGTCCCCCCTCATCACGTTCTCCATCACCGGGCCGGATTTCACCCAGACGGGGCGGTATTTGTCGCAGTCCGCTTCCCATTCTTTGAGACGCCGGCGAAAGACATCGATGAGCTCGACGGCCGAGGAAGTTTCGGGGAGGTTGAAGGTCAAAGCTACACGCCGGGCGTTGGACGTTGAGCCGGTGAGTACCCGGAAGCCTTTGGGATAACCCTCGATGTTATCAAAAAGCAGGGCGTCAGGATTGGGTTTGGCCCAGTTCAAAGCGGCCAGGCAGCCGATCTCCAGGTCCCAATCGGCCCCATCCACTTGCTTCAACTCGCCGGCTTCGGCGACTTTGCTCAACCAGGCCCGAAGATCGTCCATGTATGTCCTCCAACACGAATTGCAGATTGCAGATTACAGATTCCCCGTCCCGGGGGCCTTAACCACGAAAAGCAGGAAATATGAAGGCCGGATTTCAACCTTTGACCTTATGAACCTCATAAACCTTATAAACCTTATGAACCTTCTAACCTGCTCGACTGCCGCCGGGAGCGAAGACCCCGCCCCTACGGATTGCCGGCTAACATTTATAGGGAACCGGCACGTAGGGGAACTCCACGCTGACCGTGATGGCGCGCCTGGGGCAATCGTCCTCGCACAAGTAGCAGGTCTGGCAATCATCGGGATAGGAAATGACCGCTTTGCCCCCGCTGTCAGGCCGGATCACGTCGCAGGGACAACTATCAAAACAGACGCCGCAGGCATCGCAAAGGTTCGGATCGATTTTGGTTATGGCCATTCAAACTCTTCCGTTTCTCCTCTCCCTCGATGGGAAAAGACCAATCCTTCAAGAATGAAATCTCGCCTAATACGGAAAAAAAATGACGAATTACGAAGCACGAATGATGAATCAAATTACAATGACAAATTACGAATGTAAGACACTTTTCAACATTCGAGCTTTGAGCATTGATTCGTCATTCGAATTTCGTCATTAGGTATTCTGCTTCAACGTATATTGAATCGGGTACGGCACACGCCGGCGCTCTTTCGGCTTGACCCGGTATTTCTCATAAGGCACCGGAATAGCCTCGATCCTGGTCCTCCCCCCGGGCGTTGCTTCAGCAGCGATCCACTTCAACCAGTTCTGGTCGTCGCGGTAAGGGAAGTCCTCCCGGTAGTGACTGTCCCGGCTTTCTTGGCGCAACAGCGAGGCCTCCAGGCTGATCTCCGAAAGGGCCAGGATGTTCTTCACCTCGTTGGCCTTGACCACCTCGTGCGGCTCATCCGAAGTCAGCGGCGCACGGGCCAGTTCCCGGACCTCCTTTACTGCCGCTTTCAGCCTGGGGACATTTTTGAACAGGCAGACCCCGGCCGTCAAGATGTCGCGGTGCATCCGGTGCATCACCTCGTCCGGCAGCCATCCCGGCTTGCCGGCTGATCTCAGCGCCTCTTTCTTCAATGCGGCGACCTGGGCCTTGTCCGTCTCCGCGGGCTTCGTCTCCATCGCCGCCCTGCCGGCATTCTCCCCGGCGCGGTACCCGGAGGTATTGCAATACGCCAGGTTAATGCCGCCGATGGCATAAGTGCCGTGGATGAGGTTCTTGGCGGCGGAGCCGGCGCCCCACAGGCCCGGGATGGTGCTACGACAAGACGTGTCTATTCTCACCCCACCCTGGCCGCTGCTTGAAGAGATGGTGACGACCGGATCGATCTTTATCGGTTCGCGCATCACGTCCAGGCCCAGCCGCTGGAAAGACCTCATCTGAGACGGCAATAGCTTCACCGCCAGCACCACTTTCTCCGGGGTGTAGGACGTCATGTCGAGATACACCGGTCCGCGCCCCTCGAAGCATTCCTTGGCGATGGCCATACATATCCAGGACACCTTGGAGCGGTTCTTCAGTTCAGGGTCATAGACGCCGATGAACTCCTCCCCCAACCGGTTGATGAACCTGGCGCCCAGGCCCTGGAGCAGGCTGGAGCCGCCGAAACGGTACCTGTCATTGTAGGCCACCAGGCGGGAGCTGGTACAGAACTCCATGCCCAGAAGCTGCGCCCCGGCCCGCAGGCCCATGGCCGGGCCGTCCCCCGTACAGTTGTGCACGTAGTCAGCCCGCAGCTTGCAGTCCAGTATTCCGGTGGCGACCACCACCGCCTTCGCCCGGCAGACGATGAACTGCCCGGAAACGGTGTTAACCCCAACCGCCCCGATGACACTCCCCCCGGTCGGGTGCTTCCCATCAGAGGTCAGCAGGTCCAACCCCATGGTCCGCGACAGTACCTTGACGCCTTTCTCTTCCACCTTGCGCCTCATGACCTCCATGAGCCGGTGCCCGTTGAGCATCACCAGCCGCGTCTTCCTGTGTCCACGTCCCGGCGTGGTGGCCAGCCCGCCCTCAGCGGTCCTCTCAAAGGGAGCGCCCCAGCTCACCAGGTCGGCGATCCGCAGCCGCTGCTCTTCCAGCAGGACTTTGACCCAGTCCTGGTCGCTGAGCCACTCCCCGGACTCCACCACCTCGGCCAGTCTTTCTTCCATTTCCTCATCCCCCACCGGGGCCAGCATGCTGTTGGTGAAGACGCTGGCGCCGCTGCGCGCGACCACGGCCTTCTCCATGAGGGTCACGCTGGGAGCGAAGTCCCTCGCCCGGATGGCCGCCCAGCACCCCGCCAGCCCGCCACCGATAACCAGGACATCAGTATCTATGATCAAATCATTACCCGGCATGAGAACCTCCAAGCATGAATGACGAATGACGAAGTCCGAATGACGACTTAATGTTCAAAACTCTAATTCTCCAATGGCTGCACTGGTCTGGCATGGCAACCGCACATTTTGCACTCGACATCGATTGGTCACTCGTCATTCGGGATTCGACATTTCCCGCTAGCGGGCTACTATATCATAGTCGCTGAAAAGGGGTCAAGCCGTCACGAAATCGATGTCCACTTCCCACAGGAGCGGGTCACCCCGTGCGGGCGCGGCGCCCCGCAGGGGCACAGTATGCCGTGCCCCTACCGCCCATAAACAAAGAGGGGGACAGCGGTTTTCCAGCCCGTGGCCTCCTTCTCCGGACAGGCTGGAAAAGGACAGGCCAGAAAGCCTGTCCTACCGGCCGGTAGCATTGAACTCCCTTTAGGCGTATGATATGCTTACACGAATTTTTCGGGATAAGAGCCCGAATCAAGGAAAAGGAGCGTTATGGCAGAGAAATTCGCAAAAGTAGAAAAGGTCCGCTACAAGACGGTGGAAATCCCTGTGATCACGCGGGGGATCGCCCGGGACTCCACCGAGCTCGTCGGCAACACCCCGCTGGTACGTTTGAACCGCCTGACCGCCGGCCTCAAGGCCGAGGTGGTAGCCAAGCTCGAGTCCTTCAACCCCCTGGCCAGCGTCAAAGACCGGATCGGCGTGTCCATGATCGTGGACGCCGAGGAAAAGGGCGTGCTGAAGAAAGGCACGACCATCATCGAACCTACCAGCGGGAACACCGGCATCGCCCTGGCTTTCGTCTGCGCCGCGCGCGGCTACCGGCTGATCCTGACGATGCCTGAAACGATGTCCATGGAACGAAGGCAGCTCCTGAAGGTGTTCGGCGCCGAACTGGTACTCACACCCGGGGCGGAGGGAATGCCCGGCGCGGTAAAAAGGGCAGAGCAGATTCTGGCCGAAAACCCCGGCTATTTCATGCCCCAGCAGTTCAAGAACCTTTCCAATCCCGAGATACACCGCCTCACGACGGCTGAAGAAATATGGCGCGATACCGAAGGCAAGGTGGACATCCTGGTTTCCGGCGTGGGCACCGGCGGCACCGTCACCGGGGTGGCCGAAGTCATCAAGAAGAGGAACCCCCAGTTCAAGGCAATCGCTGTGGAACCGGTAGCGTCGCCGGTGTTGTCCGGCGGCAAGCCCGGCCCGCACAAGATCCAGGGCATCGGCGCGGGGTTCATCCCGGCAGTCCTACGACTGGACCTGGTAGACGAAATCGTAAAGGTATCTAATGAGGACGCGGGAAACATCGCCCGCCGGCTGGCTAAAGAGGAAGGCATCCTGGCCGGGATTTCCTCAGGCGCCGCTGCCTGGGCCGCGATGGAAGTAGCCAAGAGGCCGGAAAACGCGGGCAAGCTGATTGTCGTCGTCCTGCCCGACACCGGCGAACGCTACCTCACCACCTGGCTGTTCCAGGAAGGATGACGGGAATGTAGCCGCAGGTCTTTAGCCTGCGGGGGTGGCTGGCTGCGGCCGATAGCGACACCCCTGGCGGGTGTTGTCCGTATCCGTAGCGGCACGCTGACGCGTGCCCAGCAGTCGGCGGTTGCCCGTCAGCAGTCGCTGCAGTGCGTCATTGCGAGCGAAGCGAAGCAATTCCCCGAAAAGCGCAGCCAGACAGTCGGCGGTCGCCCGCGGGGCGGGGAATCTTCGAATTTGGAATCTTGGAATCTTCAATCCCCCCGAGGTATTGCCATGAGATTTGAGACCATCGCCATCCATGCCGGGCAGAGGCCCGACCCGGCTTTCGGCGCCATCTCGCCGCCCATATACCAGACATCGACCTTCGTCTTCGAGGGAGTGGGCAAAACCCGGGGCTATGACTACTCCCGCACCGCCAACCCCACCCGCAAGATACTGGAAGACACCATCGCCAGGCTCGAAGGCGGCAAGGCCGGCTTCGCCTTTGCCACGGGCATGGCGGCTGAGGCCACGGTCATGCACCTCTTGAAAGCGGGCGACCACGTTATATCCGGCGACGATGTCTACGGCGGCACCTTCCGGCTTTTCCAGAACGTCATGCGCGACTTCGGCGTCGAGTTCACTTTTCTCCGGCTGGACGACCGCCGGAAGGTCGAAGAAGCGGTCCGGCCCAACACCAGGATGCTGTGGCTGGAAACCCCCTCCAACCCCTTGCTGAACATCGTTGACCTGGAGATGGTGGCAGACGTCGCCCGGAAGCACAAACTGCTCACCGTGATAGATAACACCTTCGCCACGCCGTATTTCCTTCGGCCTGTCGAGTTCGGCATCGACCTCGTCGTCCATTCCACGACCAAGTACCTCAATGGTCACTGCGACGTGGTGGGGGGCGCCGTGGTCACCACCACCGACGAGCTCAGCCAGAGGGTCCAGTTCCTCCTCAATGCCATGGGCACCTGCGCCTCGCCCTTCGACTGCTGGCTGGTGCTTCGTGGCATCGAGACCCTTCCCATCCGGATGAAACAGCACGAGCAGAACGCCACGGCCGTTGCCCGCTATCTGGCCGGGCATCCCCGGATAAAGAAAGTATTCTATCCGGGTCTGGAATCGCACCCGGGGCACGCCATCGCCCGGAAGCAGATGAAGGGTTTCGGGGGAATCGTTTCTTTCGAGGCCGGCGGAGGACTGGAAGAGGCCAACTCATTTCTGAGCAAGCTCAAGCTTTTCTCCCTGGCCGAATCGCTGGGCGGCGCCTCCTCCTTGGCCGAGCACGCCGCCACCATGAGCCACGCCTCGATGCCTCGAGAGTTCAAGGAGAAAACGGGGATAACCGACGGGCTCATACGGCTGTCGGTGGGACTGGAGAACGTGGACGACCTGATCGAGGACCTGGACCAGGCGCTGACCAGCATGTAGGGTGGGTGTAGCGCAGACGGATGCGGTGTCGGCGTTGGGCGGCTGCGCGAAACCCACCAGTCAGCTATCAGCCGTCAGCTTTCAGCGCCCGCAGCGACACCCCTTGCCCCCACGTGTCGGGACTCCTGGAACGGAGCAGATACCGGGTCACCACCGGCCGTCAACACACATTGATTCCCGCCTTCGCGGGAATGACGGGTTCGGTAACCGGCTTCGCTGGAATGGCTGTTTCCGGGCGGCGGGGCGGGGGACTGCCGACTATCAACTATCGACTCCCGACTGGCGGCTGCCGCCGCACCCGCCTATCGTGTCCGGTAATTCAGACTGACCTGGCGGGACGAACCAAAAGAAAAACTGTTATCGAATACCAGCGTGTAGGTGCCGTCCGCCTCGGCCTTCATCTCAAAGCTCTGTCCCCCCGCCACCCTCACCACCCCAAAAGACAGCTCCCCGTTCGGGCCTCTGACGTAGAAATCGATGAAGTTCTCCGGTCCGCTCACACTCAAAGTGCCTTGAACGGTACCCCCTTCCCGTAGAGGCACGGCCACGGTGTACTTCTGCCCGGCGGCCACGGTGAATTGCAACTCGCCCGGTGCGGGCGCTGCCAGCTCAGGCCCGAAATCACAGGCAACAGGGACCAGGGTGAGAAGAACCAGGGCCAAAAAGAGAATTCGTTTCATGTTTATGCTGAACCTTTCAGGACATTGCCACGGAAATAGGCTTTGGCTCGGCACAGCCGTGACCCGGTACCACCCCGACCCGTCGGGGTGAGCCGTTGTTTTCATCCTTCATGGCGCTTGGCCGACCAAGCACGGGTGATTGCTGCGAAAATCCCACTCCCTCGATGGGAGAGGTTAGGTGAGGGTGAAAGTTGGTGAAAAAACCAGCCCGCCGCACCTGCGTCACGGGCCGCCAGCCTCGGTCAGTTGCAGTTGCACTGGCCCCGGCTCCAGACGCACGGTCTGCGGGGGGACATTGGCGCCAGGTTCGCCGGGGTCATAGACCGCCCTGGACATCGGGCGGATGCGCAATTCACCCTCGACGGCCGCGGCAATCCGCTGCCGGGCCGTTTCCACGTACTCCGGCTTGATCTCCGCGCCGATCGCCTTCCTGTGGTGCATCAAAGCCGCTATCGCCGGGCTCGCCACACCCATGAAAGGGTCCAGGACCCAGTCCCCTTCCCGGGTCATCGCCAGCACCAGCCGTTCCACCAGCTCCACCGGGAACTGGCAGGGGTGGACCGTCTTTTCCACGTGATTGGCCTTGACATTGGGGATTTCCCAGATATCCCCGGGATTTTTCCCCAGGGGGTTACAGGAGAGTTCCCCCTTCCTGAGTCCTTTGAAGTACTTCTTTCCCGGATATTTCTGCGGCACGCGGACGGCGTCAAGGTTGAAAGTATACACGCTACCTTTCGTAAACCACAGGACTACCTCGTATCTCCCAGAGAATCGCCTGGACGCGTGCAGCCCGTGCCCGAAGGCCCATACTATCCGGTTGCGCAGTTGCAGCCCCAGTTCGGCAAATAGCGGATAAAGAACGACATCCAGGGGCACGATCTCCCCGTTACCAACATAGTTGCCGACCTGCCAGCAGATGCTGCCTCCCTCGCCCAGCACGCGCACGCACTGCTCGATCACCCGGCGCTGCTGGTCAACGTACTCGTCCAGAGCCAGCCGGTTTTCGTACGGTTTGCCCAGGTTGTACGGCGGCGACGTGACCACCAGTTTCACCAGGCCATCAGGTAGCTGGCGGAGCAGATCGAGGCACTCCCCTTCAAAGAAGACTAGCTCAGCCTCAGAATCGAAGGCAGCTGCTATTCTCATGTCAGAAAAACAGCAAGCTTCGTTGATTCCGAGCCAGGATAGGAAAGAGTTTCCATTTTCTAACGACAAGTGTCTTTGCGGTGACCCACTGCAAAGACCTGCTCTACCTGACCCTTGTCATCGACCGTGTACAAGACCCGGTAATCTCCAATGCGCAGCCGGTATTCTTCCTTGCCGCCACTCAGTTTCTTAACCCCCACCGGTCTCGGTTGGTTTTCCAAAGAGAGAATCTTGCTGCTTATCCGCGCGTGAGCTTCTTCCGGCAGTTTGTTCATCTCTTTTTCGGCCGACGGGACGATCTGGACCTGGTAGCTCACCTGGATCGGCTTTTCTGCTTGCGCTCAGCCAGATGGTCCCGAAAAGGTTTCGAAAGTTCTCCTTTCCGCTGCTCTATTATCGCCAGATCGAGTAAGTCTTCGCGCACTTCGGGAGCTTCCAGCAAGAGTGCCAGTACAGCTTTTCTTTCGGCTTTTGACAGGGACTTGAAAGCAATGTTGAAAACTTCAGCCCTGGATTCAACTTTGTTCATGTTTGACCTCTCAATATCGACGCTTTCAATTATACTCCGTCGTGTCAAAAAGTCTCTATCTACTGTCTCGCTTCTCCTTTTTCCTCTCTCCTTTCGGTATGCTATACTACGGTGAGCATCCGGGTGGGCGGGCGGACACACGGGTCCGCCCCTACGGCCAGGGTGTCTGGCCGGGCGAGGGCACGCGCAGCGTGCCCGTACGGAAACGGAGGAAATCATGCCCAGGGTTGTCCATTTCGAAATACCCATCGATAATCCCGACCGCGCGGTGAAATTCTACACCAAAGTATTTGCCTGGAAGATCGACAAATACGCCGGTCCCGAAGACTACTGGCTCGTGACCACCGGTCCCGATAACCAGCCGGGCATCAACGGGGCCCTGATGCGGCGACAGGAACCCCTCGCCACCGCCGTGACCAACTCCATCGAAGTTCCCTCGGTGGACGATTATCTCAAAAAGGTCACCGCCGGCGGCGGCAAGGTCGTGATGCCCAAAATGGCCATTCCCGGAGTCGGCTGGGCAGCGTATTGCAGCGACACCGAAGGGAACAAGTTCGGCCTCTTCCAGTCCGACACTTCGGCCAAATAGGCCGCTTTCCGCCCGAAGTGGAACCACGAATAAACACGAATAAACACTAATCATACGTGTGAACCATGCTGTGTGAACATCGGGTCCGGTATGGCAGTGATCTTACGTCATGCGAATTCGTGTCCATTCGTGTTTATTCGTGGCCAAAATCAAAGGATGTCCATGGATGACGGCCAGACCGCAGAAGAACAAGTAAAGAAGCTCCGTGAGTTGATCAACCACCACAACTACCGGTACTACGTCCTGGACAGCCCCGAGGTCAGCGACGCCGAGTACGACCGGTTGATGCGGGAGCTGAAAAAGCTCGAAGAGGAGAACCCACACCTCGTCACGCCCGATTCCCCCACCCAGAGGGTCGGCGCCGCGCCCGTGGCGGAGTTCGGCGTCATCAATCACCCCCGGCCGTTGCTCAGCCTGGCCAACGCTTTTTCCTACGAGGAGTTGCTGGAATGGCACCACCGCATCACCCGCCTCATCGGCAGCCGCAGTTTCGATCTTTGCGCCGAGTTGAAGGTGGACGGCCTGGCTGTGGCCCTGACCTACATCGACGGCCTTTTCCACCACGGCGCTACCCGGGGCGACGGTTTCCGCGGCGAAGATATCACCCAGAACCTGCGGACCATCAAGAGCATACCCCTTTCGGTGCCCAAAGACGCCCCGGCGCGTTTCGAAGTCCGCGGCGAAGTCTATTTGCCCAGGGCCGGTTTCAAGAAGCTCAACGAAGAGCGGGCGGCGGCGGGCCTTCCCCTCTTCGCCAATCCCCGCAACGCCGCCGCCGGCTCGCTACGGCAGTTGGACCCCCGGATTACGGCCCAGCGCCCACTGGACATCTACATCTACCAACTCGGCTACGCCGAGGGCGGGACCATGCCGGACACCCACTGGGAAACCATGCAGTACCTGAAAACCCTGGGATTCAAGATAAACCCCAACAACTGCTACTGCCAGACCATCGAGAAAATCGAGGACTACCACCGGCGGTGGGGGGAGGAGCGGGAGAAATTGCCCCACGAGACCGATGGCATCGTGGCCAAGGTCAACCAGCTTGCCCTTCACATTGAGCTCGGCGATGTGGGCCGCGAACCCCGCTGGGCCATCGCCTACAAGTTTCCGCCCATCCAGGCCACCACCAGACTGAAAGAAATCGGCATCAGCGTGGGGCGCACCGGCACCCTCAATCCCTACGCTATCCTCGAACCCGTCTCCGTGGGCGGCGTGACCATCCGCCAGGCGGCCCTGCACAACGAGCAGGACATCAAGCGAAAGGGCATCCTGATAGGCGATACCATCATCGTCCAGCGCGCGGGAGAGGTTATACCTGAAGTTGTCGGGCCGGTCGAGAGCCTGAGGACCGGCCAGGAGAAAGAGTTCGTCATGCCGGAAGAATGCCCGGTCTGCGGCGCCGGGGTGCTGCGCGTCGAAGGGGAAGTGGCCGTGCGCTGTCCCAACCTGAGCTGTCCGGCGCAGATACAGGAGCGCCTGGAACACTTTACGTCGCGCGGCGGCATGGACATCGAAGGCATCGGGGAGAAATGGGCCGCCGCGCTGCTCGCCGCCGGGCTGGTCAAAGACGTGGCCGACATCTACTACCTGACCAAAAAACAATTGCTCACCCTGGAGCGGATGGGGGACAAGCTGGCATCCAACATCTTGGCCAATATCGAGAAGAGCAAAACCCGGCCCCTGGTGCAACTCATCAACGCCCTGGGCATCACCCACGTCGGCGCGGAGACGGCCGATCTGCTGGCAGGGCACTTCAACAGCCTGGACGAGCTGGCCAACGCCACGGTGGACGACCTGATGCAGATTCCCAATATCGGTCCCAAGGTCGCCCGGAGCATCGCCAACTTCTTCCAGCAGGAAGCAAACCGAAGGGTGATCGAAAAGCTCAAGAAGGCCGGGGTGAAACTGGAAAAGGAGCAGGTCAAAGAAGAAGCCCTGCCCCTCCGGGGCCAGGAGTTCGTTCTGACCGGACGGCTGGAGAAGCTCACGCGACCGCAGGCCGAGGCCCGCATCAAGGCCCTGGGCGGGGCGGCGGGGGACAATGTCACCCGCAAGACGAGCTACCTGGTGGCCGGCGCCGATCCCGGCTCCAAGCTCAACCGCGCCCGTTCCGTGGGCACCAGGATCATCAACGAAGACGAGTTCATCAAGCTGCTGGAAGAAGCGGAGAAGCCGTAGCGGCACGCTGCGCGTGCCCCATTTTAATCTTCGATTTTTGAATTTGCCCCGACAATAGACCGTCATTCCCGCGCAGGCGGGAATCCATGCAGGGCATACGTTCGTGGTGGATTCCCGTCTTCACGGGAATGGCGGTGGTTTTCATCCTCCCTGGTCCCGACTCGTGGGATGGTCGATTGCTCTGAAAATGTCACCCTGAGCGCAGTCGAAGGGTCTTTCGTCCGGCGCCCCACCTCGAAAGATTCTTCGACTGCGCTCGCTGCGCTCGCTTCGCTCAGAATGACATTTTCATCGTTCATTGTCCCGACTCGTCGGGATGGTCGATTGTTTGGAACTTGACACTTGGAACTTGTAAAGCTATTTGTCGGTCTCGGCAACCCCGGTAAAGAACACCTCCGGCACCGCCATAACATCGGGTTCATGGTCGTGGACCGGTTCGGCAAAAAGCACGGCCTGACCTTCGACCGTAAACAGAGCAAGGCGAAAATCGCTGAGGGGGATGTGGAGGGGCGACGCCTGGTGTTGGCCAAACCGCAGACCTACATGAACCTCAGCGGCCTTTCCGTTCAAGGACTGGTCAACAAGTACCGCCTGCAGCCCTCAGAGATAATGGTGGTTTGCGACGATATGGACCTGCCGGCGGGCAAGATCCGCATCCGGCCGGGGGGCGGCTCCGGCGGGCACCGGGGACTTCAGTCCATCATCGACGCCCTGGGCAACCGCGACTTTCCCCGACTCCGCGTCGGCATCGGCCACCCCCCAACCACCATGGCATTGAATCCGGCGATAGACTTCGTTCTGACGGAGTTCACCCGGGAGGAAAGAGAGATTATTGATGAGGCGCTGGACCGAGCCTCCGAGGCCCTTCTGTGCGTCCTGACGGAAGGCCTCCAGGCCGCGATGAACGAATTCAACGCGGGGTGATCGGGACGGGCTAACCATGAAACACACGAAAAGGTAGCCCCGTAGGGTGGGTGAAGCGAGCCGACACGCCATACCCGGTTGGCCGGACATCCGTGGATAAGACGTACCAAACAGCATTCCTCCGGACGCGAGCGTAACCCACCATTCCGGGGCGGGGACCCGGTGGGTTCGGCGCCCAACACTGACGGCGGTCTCCCCTTCTTCGGCAGAGGGCGCTTCACCCACCTCACCCTAACCCTGAGCAAAGCGAATCTTTTCGCGGATTTGTGCAGGGAGGGACCACGCAGCAGGGATTGGAGATGGGCACACCGGCCCGGACCGGGGAGAAGGGCCGGCACATGGAAGGGCGCGGGATAAATTCAGAGTTCGGTATCTCGGGTAACTGAGGGGGAAGACAGCACCCTGGGTTCCTCGCGGTCAGTCTGTCCGATCGGCCCTGCGGCGGCCTCAGCGGCGGCAGCCGGCTCTTCGGCGCGGGGCGACTTCGGGGACAGCATCGACCACAGGTACAGGGTGTGGTAGATACCCTTACTTTGCGATATCTGGAACAGGTCTATGCCCATAGTCCGAGTATAGCCGCCGGATGTTTCCAAATGATTTCGGAATTGTTAAATTGTGATCCCCGATGGGGGTTCCGTTTGGCTTCCCCAGGATCCCACTCGAATAGCACGGCATCATCTTATCATAATGCACATTATCATTCTACGTAATTGTCAAAGCTGTCTTCGCAGTCGCCAGTTAATGCCTTGCTTCGGCATGGACACATGGGTGGGATGAAAAGGACACTGCACCGCCCCCGCAAGGCTAAAGCCATGGGCTACACCCTTCTTTTTGCTACCTTTCCTTGACATTACTCCCCCCAAAAGGTAGTATTTAACAGGGTTGAGAGAGCAACCTCGTCAGGACGCTTAATCTGACCCGGATATATCCAGGCGAAAGCGAGGTGATATGTCCGTCCTGATAACAATACTGGTTTCTCTGGCCTGCCTGGTAGGCGGCGCTGTCGCAGGACAGTACTACAAACAGGTGGTCGCCAGAAAGAAACTGGAAGAGGCAAAACAACAAGCCGAATCGCTTATCGAAGAAGCGAAGACCAAAAGCAAAGAGATACTCCTTGAGGCCAAAGAGCAGACGATCAAGGACAAGAATGCAGCCGAAGCGGAGTATCGCGAACGCCGCACCGAACTGAACCGTTCGGAGAGGCGTTTGAGCCAGAAAGACGAAACCCTGGAAAAGAAGCTGGACATCCTGGAACGCAGAGAGCACAATCTGAACATCAGGGACAAGGAAACCCAGGCCATCAGATTACAGGTGGAAACCCTCAAGAAGAAGGAACTGCAGCAACTGGAAGTGGTCGCGGGCATGAGCACCGACCAGGCCAAGCAGGAATTGCTCCGGGCCATGGAAGCCGAGACCAGGGAGGACGCATCGCGGCGGGTGCGGGAATGGGAGGAATCGGTGAAACGGGAGGCCGACGAGAGGGCCCGCGCCATCCTCAGTTCGACTATCCAGCGTTGCGCCACCGACGTGGTCTCTGACATCTCTGTTTCCACGGTGCCGCTGCCCAGCGACGAAATGAAGGGGCGGCTCATCGGCCGGGAAGGAAGGAACATCAGGGCTCTGGAGCATGCTACGGGCGTAGACCTGATCATAGATGATACCCCCGAAGCAGTGACCTTAGCGTGTTTTGACCCCGTCCGCCGTGAGGTGGCGCGGGTCGCCCTGAACAAGCTGATCCTCGACGGCCGCATCCATCCCGCCCGGATCGAAGACGTGGTGGAAAGGGCGAGGACCGAGGTGGAAGAAACCATGCGCACCGAAGGGGAACAGGCCGGGGTCAAGGCAGGAGTTCCAGGCCTGCACCCGGAAATCATCAAGCTCCTGGGCCGGCTGAAGTTCAGGACCAGCTATGGACAAAACGTCTTGCAACATAGCCTGGAAGTGTCTTATCTGGCAAGTTCCATCGCTGCTGAGCTGGGGGCCAATGTGGACGTCGCCAAGAAGTCCGGGCTCCTTCACGACCTCGGGAAAGCCATCGACCACCAGGTCGAAGGGCCTCACGCCAGCATCGGCGCTGAAGTCGTGCAGCAATGGGAAAGGAACAAAGAGGTGGTGGCGGGGATCGCCGAACATCACGGCGAGGCTGGGAACATGAGCATCATGGGCTTCATCGTCTCCGCCGCCGACGCTATCAGCGGAGGCAGACCAGGGGCTCGGAAAGAGTCGGTCGAACATTACTTGAAGCGGCTGGAGAACCTTGAGAGCATCGCCAATAGCTTTGAGGGCGTGGAAAAGTCCTACGCCATCCAGGCCGGCCGCGAAATGCGTATCTTAGTCAAACCCGAAAGCATAGACGATCTCGGGGCTTTACGCCTCGCCCGCGATATCGTCAAAAAAATACAAGAGAGTCTGGAATACCCAGGTCAGATTAAGGTTACCGTCATCAGGGAGACGAGGGCTGTCGAATACGCTAAGTAGAAAGTAGACTATTGCGGATCCTGGCTATCGGTGATGTAATAGGCAGGCCTGGCAGAAGAGCCGTCAAAAGCCTTCTGCCGGGCCTGCGCCTTGAATACTCCATAGATACCGTGGTCGCCAACGCCGAAAACGCGGCGGGAGGGAAGGGGCTGACGCCGGATACCGCCCGCGAGTTGCTGGATTGCGGCGCAGACGTCCTTACCTCCGGCAATCATATCTGGGACAACAAAGAAATCATCCCCCACGTGGACGGGCCTCTACCTATCATCCGGCCCCTGAACTATCCCCCGGGCGTCCCCGGCCGCGGACACCTGGAAATAAACAACGCCGTCATTGTGAATCTGCTGGGCCGCGTCTTCATCGGCCCCTACGACTGTCCCTTCCGGGCCATGGACGTTCTCCTCGCCGGGCTCGGTCCGGGGCCGCGCATCGTCGTCGTTGACATGCACGCCGAGGCTACCGCGGAAAAGTCCGCCATGGGCTGGTACCTGGATGGCCGCGTGAGCGCGGTTTTCGGCACCCATACCCACATCGGAACGGTGGACGCCCGCGTCCTGCCCGGGGGCACGGCTTATGTTACCGATATCGGTATGGTCGGGCCGGAAGACTCCGTGATCGGCGACGAGAAGAAATCCATCACCGACCGCTTCCTGAAGAGAATGCCCCACCGCATTTCCGTCGGCGAAGGCGACGTGATATTCAACGCCGTCCTCATCGACATAGACGAAGAAACCGGCAAAGCCCGGAGCATAGCGCGGGTGGACCGAAAAGTCGCCGTGGGGGCCTCCAGTGGGCGTTGACCTGCACTGTCACCCTGAGCAAAGGCGCTGTCACCCTGAGCGCAGCCGAAGGGTCTTTTCCCATTGTCACCCCGAGCGAAGTCGAAGGGTCTTTCCCCTGCACTGTCACCCCGAGCGAAGTCGAAGGGTCTTTCCCCTGCACTGTCACCCCGAGCGCAGTCGAAGGGTCTTTCCCCTGCACTGTCACCCTGAGCGAAGTCGAAGGGTCTTTCCCTGGTCAACGGGGGTCGCCCATGGGCGTTGACCTCCATTTGCACAGCAACGCCTCCGACGGGCATTACAGCCCGGCGGAGCTCGTGCATCTGGCGGCGAAGTCGGGACTGACCATCATCGCCCTGACCGACCACGACTCCACGGAAGGCATCACCAGGGCGATGGAAGCCGCCAGGACCATTTCCACTATTAAAGTCATCCCCGGCGTTGAAATCGGGACCGACGTTCCCCACGGCGAAGTCCATCTGCTGGGCTACTTCATTGACTACCGGAGCGAAGAGCTGAACCGGAAACTGGCCAAACTCCGGGAATCCCGCCTGACGCGCGCCACCCGGATGATAGCCAAACTCTATAACCTGGGAGTGGACATCGAATGGAAGCGGGTGCAGGAACTGGCCGGCAGCGGGTCGGTGGGACGTCCGCACATCGCCCAGGCCATGCTGGAAAAGGGCTATATCGCTTCCTTCAAGGAAGCCTTCGACAGGTACATCGGCCGTGAAGGCCCGGCCTATGTCGAAAGGGAGAAGATGTCGCCCGAGGAGGCCGTGGCCCTGGTGCTGGAGGCCGGCGGACTGCCGGTACTGGCCCATCCCGGCACCGCGCCCGAGCTGACCGACCTTCTGGGCCGTCTGAAGAAAGCTGGACTGCTGGGACTGGAAGCCTACTACGCGAAGTCCCCGGCGCCTGAAATCACCAGGCTGATACAACTGGCCCGCAATTTCGGGCTTATCGTCACCGGAGGCAGCGATTTCCACGGCATCAACGCCGATTTCGAGGTGCCGCTCGGGGAGACGCCAATACCCAGAGAATGCGCCAGCGACCTGATCGCGCTGGCCCAGAAGCTTGGGCGACCAAATAACGAATGACGAAGTCCGAATGACGAATCAAATTCGAATGACCAATGACGAATGTGAGGCCGTTTTGAACATTCAAATTTGGAGCATTGATTCTTCATTCGAATTTCGTCATTAGTCATTTCTTCATTCCGGGCTTGTCCGGCTCAGGATTTCACATTGGTAAACGGCCTGGCGGTCCTTTTCGTCATCGGTTCTTACCTTCTGGGGTCCATCCCGTCTGCCTATCTGGTAGGCAAATGGTCCAAAGGTAAAGATATCACCCGGGCCGGGACGGGCACTACCGGTGCGGCCAATGTGTGGCAGACAGTCTCGCACGGCGCCGGAGCGGCGGCTTTCCTGGCCGATATGATCAAGGGCGCCCTGCCGCCTTTCCTGGGACAGCTTCTGGGTCTGGGGTTGACCACCGCGGTTTCCGGCGCCCTGGCCTCCGTGATCGGGCACAACTGGTCCGTGTTTCTGGGGTTCAAAGGCGGCCGGGGCATCGCCACGGTCGTAGGGGCGTTCCTGGTACTGGCGCCCAGGGAGGGGGCCGTATCCATTCTCACGGGCCTTCTGGGGACGCCGTTCCGCCAGACTGCCCCGTTCGTCCTGGCTGGCGTGGCCGTCTTTCCCGCCCTGAGCTGGTATTCCGGCGCGCCGTACCCATTGATGGCGGCCGGAACAGCCATCTGGTTGGTCATAGTGATCAAACGCCTGGAAGCCAACCGCCGTCCCATGACGCCCGGGGCGCACCCCTGGCAGGTGCTCTGGTACCGGTTCATCTACGACCGCGACGTCAGGGACCGGAAGGAGTGGCTGAAGGGGAGGGGGGAGGAGTAGGGAGAGTAGGGAGAGTAGGAAGAGTAGGAAGAGTAGCGAGTAGCGAGTAGCCGTAGCGGCACGCTGCTGCGTGCCTCAGTAGTCAGTAGCAAGTAGCGAGTAGCTCCTGCACCGTTCCTCTTTCGTGTCTTTCGTGCTTTTCGTGGTTAACGTCCCCGGGGCGGGGAATCTGCAATCCCCCCGAGGCGGGGAATCTTCAATCTTCTAATCTTGGAATCTTGGAATCCTTATGCGTTGCGCCACCCATCCCGACGTTGAAACCAACCTCCGCTGCGGCAAGTGCGGCAAACTTATCTGCCCCAAATGCATGGTCCAGACCCCGGTCGGCGCCCGCTGCCGCGGCTGCGCCGGGTTGTCGAGGCTGCCCACCTACCAGGTGCCTCCGCTCTATTACTTCCGGGCAGTCGGCGCCAGCATTGGCACGGGTGTGGCCGTGGGTCTTCTCTGGTACCTGGCGATCGCCGTGGTGCCTTTCGCCGGAATATTCAACATCCTGCTCGCCGGGGCCGCCGGGTACGTTGTCGGCGTCGTGATCGGCCTCGCCGTGAACAAGAAAAGGGGATGGGGACTGGCGGTCACCGGCGCCGCCGGCTTCCTCCTGAGCTACGTCCTGTTCATGTCGCTTCGCGGGTTCGGCCTGGCGAGCCTGCCCTTCTTCTTCACCAGTTTCTCCGGCATTTATCAGATTCTCGCCATCCTCGCCGGCGTCTTCATGGCGGGCAGCCAGTTGAAGTAGCTAACAGCTATCAGCAGTCAGCTATCGGCTACCGGCTACCGGCTGTCGGCAAGGGACCGTCATTGCGAGTCCCGAGGTATCGGGACGAAGCAATCCCCCGGCACACCAGCCAACTTGGCGGCAGCCGGCAACGTCGAAGGTTCACAAAGTTCATAAGGTCTGTAAGGTTCATAGTTCAACAGGCCAAAGGCCCAGGTCAGGTCTTCGTCTTTCGCGCCTTTCGTGTTTTTCGTGGTTGACCTCCGGGGGGGCGGGGAATCTGCATCTGCAATCTGCAATCTTCCAATCCCCTTTCCGATATGCTAAACTTGTGTGTCTTGAGTTCTTAACTCCCAGGAGGTAACACCCCATGTTCCTCATCGCGCTGGTCGCTGCCCTCGTCAACAACGTCCCCACGCGAGAAATTTACGGGAACATCAATCTCGGCCAGATCATCTACGTCTTCGACGCCGCGCTGGTTGTCCTCCTCGTCCTGGCCATCCGCAAACGGGTCAGCATCTGGAAGCTCGGCAAGCCGGACATCCGCGACGGCGAAGGGAAAGCGCGAATATGGCCGTTCATCAAGGTGGCCCTGAGCGAGGGACTGGGCCACAAGCGCATGCTGCGCGAGCCCTACCCCGGCCTCATGCATTTCCTCATCTTCTGGGCCTGCGTGATCTTCCTCATCGCTACCGCCCTGGAATCATTGAGTCACTACACCACCCACTTCCTCAAGGGCGACTTGTACGTGGTGTATTCGTTAGTGACGGACATTTTCGGCATCCTGATAATCGTCGGAGTCCTCATCGCCGCCTACCGCCGCTACGTCCAGAAGCCCGACCGGCTGGACAATAAGCCGGAGGACGCCTGGGCGCTGGTCTTCATCGTGGTCGTGGTCTTGAGCGGTTTCGTGGTCGAAGGCTTCCGTATGGCGGCCTTCGAGCTGGGACCCCATCCCGACTGGGGCGTCCTTTCGCCCGCGGGGCTGCTGGTGGCCAATATGCTCTCTGGTGTATCCCGCGAGGCCCTGCTGGAATGGCACCGCATCACCTGGTGGGCGCACTTCGGCGTCTACTTCCTCGCGGTGGGTTACATCTGTGTCTCTTTCAATAAGCTGAGCCACATCATCGTTTCGCCGTGGAACGCCTATTTCCGCAACCTGGGGCCAAAAAGCGCCCTGACGCCCATCGACCTGGAGAAAGCCGAGACCTTCGGCGTGGCCAAAATCCAGGACTTTACCTGGAAGCAACTGCTGGACCTGGACGCCTGCACCCGCTGCGGCCGCTGCCAGGACAACTGTCCCGCCCACCTCACCGGCAAGCCGCTCAATCCCAAGAAGGTCATCCAGGACCTGAAAGGCCACCTGCTCGAACGTGCCCCGGCGCTCCTGGCCGCCGCGGCGGCCCCGGCCGGAGAGGGTGGCGCCAGGGCAGAGCCGTCTCCGCCAGCCAAAGACATGATCCACGAAATCATCACCGACGAAGTGCTCTGGGACTGCACCACCTGCCGCGCCTGCATGGAGGCCTGCCCGGTCTTCATCGAGCACGTCCCGAAGATCATCGACATGCGCCGCAACCTGGTGCTGGAGCAGAGCCAGATGCCGGAAACAGCCGCCGGGGCCCTCAAGAGCGTCGAGGCGCGGGGGCATCCCTGGCGGGGCACCACGGCTACCCGCACCGATTGGGCCAAAGGCATCGAGGTCAAAGTCCTGGCTGACAACAAGAACATAGATATCCTTTACTGGGTCGGCTGCACCGCCGCCCTCGAAGACCGGAGCATGAAGATTTCGGCCGCCTTCGCCCGCTTGATGAAAGAGGCGGGAGTCAACTTCGGCATCCTGGGAAGCGAGGAGTTCTGCTGCGGCGATCCGCCCCGCCGCATGGGCAACGAATACCTGTTCCAGATGATGGCGCAGCGGAATGTCGAAACGATGAACGGCTACGGGGTCAAGAAGATCGTCACCAGTTGCCCCCACTGCTTCAACATCATCAAGCACGAATATGCGCAGTTCGGCGGCAAGTTTGAAGTGGTGCACCACACCGAGTTCCTGCTCGATCTGCTGGCGCAGGGCAAGCTCAAGATGGGCAAGGAGTTCGCCAAGAAGATAGTCTACCACGACGCCTGTTACCTGGGCCGCTACAACGACATCTTTGCCCAGCCGCGGGATATAATATCCAGGGTGCCGGGCGCGAAGAAAGCCGAGATGGGGCGGCGCACCTACCGGAGCTTCTGCTGCGGGGCCGGCGGGGGGAGGCTCTGGATGGAAGAACGCACTGGCAAACGCATTAACGAGACCAGGACCGAGGAAGCCCTGGCCACGGGGGCCGATGTTATCGCCACCGCCTGTCCCTATTGCATGCAGATGTTCGTCGACGGCCTGAAAACTAAGGGCGCCGAAGAAAAGGTCCGGGCCATGGACCTGGCCGAAATCATCGAAGCCGCCCGCTAGCGTTTCCTCTCCCTCGATGGGAGAGGACTAAGGAGAGGGTGAACCCGAATGACGAATGACGAAATTCGAATGACGAATCAATTCCCAATGTCGAATGTTCAAATGAGGCGGTGGCTCATCGCGGGTGGCACAGGCGTCCCTGCCTGTGTGGGCCGCTATTTCGCCCTTCGCAGTGCCCAGGCTGCCCGGGCACGACCGTTGATTCGTCATTCGTCATTTCTTGATTGATTCGTCATTCGGGCTTCGTCATTCGTCATTCGTCATTCGGGCTTCGTCATTCGTCATTTGTCTGGTCATTCGTCATTCGGACTTCGTCATTCCTATGAAGATAGACATCTACTCCCACATCATGACCCCAAAGTACCTGGATCTCATCAACCGCTACGGCGGCGCCATCCAGCTCATGGCCGGGGTGACGTCGTTGTGGAGCCTGGAAGACCGATTCCGGGTCATGGACAAATTCCCGGACGTCATCCAGGTCCTGGTCCCCGGCGCCACGTCCCGCAACATTACCGCCGCCCAGGAAAAGGAACTGGCCCGGACCACCAACGAGGAAGTCGCCGGACTCCTCGTGAAGTACCCCGACCGCTTCATCGCCTCGGCGGCCGCCCTGCCCTACAAGGACCCGGACGCCATGATGCGGGAAGCGGAGCGCGCCCTCAAGGACCTGAAGCTGAAGGGCGTCCTGATGTCCACCCCCCTGGAAGGCAAACCTATCGACCGCCCTGAGTTCATGCCCCTCTACGCCCTCATGGAGCAGCACGACCTGCCGGTCTGGCTCCACCCCGCCCGTCCCCCGACTCCCGAATACAAAGGCGAGGAGAAGTCGGCCTACGACATGTGGCTGCTCTGGGGCTGGCCCTACGAATCAACCCTGGCCATGACCCGCCTGGTCTTCTCAAAGGTGCTGCAAAAACATCCCAAACTGAAGATGATCATCCACCACGCCGGGGCCATGGTGCCGTTCTTCAGGGGGCGGATCGCCAATTTCTATGGCTCCTGGGAGACCACCGGAAAAGAGAATCACAAGGCCGGCCTGGAAAACGAGCCTCTGGAATACTTCCGCCAATTCCACGTGGATACGGCGGTCGGCGGCAGCGCCGAGGCCCTGATATGCGCCCACAGCTTTTACGGCGCCGGTGGAATGCTGTTCGGCACCGATTTCCCCTACGACGCGGAGAACGGCTACCTGAGCACCCGGCATGGCATCGACGCCATCGAGGGCATGGACATCCCCGAAAAGGAGAGGCAGCAAATCTTCGAAACCAACGCCCGGAAATTGCTGAACCTGTAGGCGGTACCACAGGCGTCCCTGCCTGTGAGAGCCCGAACTTTGGAAATGGTTACTTATCTTCTGAATGGCGACTGTTCGGACGGTCATTCCCGCGAAGCCTGTCCTCGCGCAGGCGGGGGGCGGGAAATCGCCTGCTTGCTACCGCATCCTGCTCGCTCCCGGCAGGGCACGCGGCAGCGTGCCGCTGCGGCTACTCGCTACTGGCTTCTGAATTCTGGATTCTTTACGACGAAAGGAGTTGCCAATGATAGACTACGAAGGTTTCCTCCAACTGGTACAGAAAAGGCGGAGCATCCGCCGCTTCAAACCCGACCCGCTGCCCGATGATTATGTCAACAAAATCGTCGAGGCCGCCCGCTTCGCCCCCTCCGGGGCCAACTCCCAGCCCTGGGAGATAGTGGTGGTCAGGGACAAAGCGACCAAAGACAGGATTGTCGAAATCGTCAACGAAGCCAACGCCAGCAGCTACAAGCTGGGCCAGACCAGGCCCAAAGAGGAACGCCACCCCGCCGACGACCGCCCCCCTGGAGGCCGCCCGGGTTTCGCCGACGCTCCGGTCTTCCTCATCCTGTTCGGCGACCCCCGTCTGGAAGCCACCTATCCCCTTTCGGCCTACACTATGAACCGGGCCAGCATCACGCCATCCAGCCTGGCCAATGTCTTCCTCTACATGCACCTGGCAGCGGCCAGCCTCGGCCTCGGTTCCCAGTGGGTTACCGCGACCTCCCAGCCCCTGCCCCAGGCTCTGATCAAACAGTTGCTGGGAATCCCCAGGGACTACACCCTCTACGACACCATGGTGGCCGGCTTCCCGGACCAGTCCCCCCGCCCCAGGCTGGTCCGGCCCGCGCAAGAATTTACCCACGCCGGCCGCTACGACACGTCCAAATACCGCTCCGACGACCAGGTCAAGAAATTCATCAAAGCCATCCACGACGGCCGGGCGACGATAGCGGACTAGTCAGCCGCTAGAGGCAGTCGCAGCACTTCTTGGGTTCAACCAAATTCATCCAGCGTGGAAAACATCACGACCCTGCGAACAAGCGCCAATTCAAGGGTTTTCTCAGGAAAGGAGGGAGCGTGCTACCAGACGTCATAGGCAGGCTGAACAACAAGTGGCAGGGGAAGTATAAAGGCCGGGTTAGACTGAGACTGCACAGGTGGGAACCTTGGGCAACGAGGTACAAGTTGCCCCTGGACGACGTGGGGGTGTACATATTGGCAAAGTATCCATCCGGGCCACCGCCTAAGGTACAACCGCTTGCCCAGGAGGTAGTGTACTTCGGAGAGACCAAACCAGGAGTGACTACAAGCCTCAAGAAGCGCCTAAATGACTTTGACAGGACGGCTTTCCGTGGCGGCACGGGTCACGGGGGAGCGGAAAACTACAAGAAAGCATTCCCGGGCGATGATGGCCATGACTTGTATGTCGCAGTTTGTCCGGTCTGCTGGATCCCTCCGGCCCAACCGGACGACTATTCCGGCCTTGACTCGAATCCAGAATTCTTCGTCCCCAAACTCGTAATCCCACTGGAAACATGCTTTCGGGGAGTTTACGTCATGGAGTGGGGGCGACTGCCCATATGCAACGGGAAGTAGCTTGGCATCACCGTCGAGTTTTGGGCCGATCAACCAACCTGGTTACCCTCTACTGTCCGGCTACTGCTTTCTGGTATAATGATGTTGCTTCTGGAGGAAAGACAATGCTGGTAAAAATGGAAACATATTTTGACGGTGAATTCTGGTGCGCCCGCGGAATAGGTGAGGACATATTCACCCAGGGAAAGACCCTGGACGAGCTTTATGAGAACATTAAGGAAGCCGTGGCGGTCCATTTTGGCAACACCAGCGAACCGATAAGCATTCTCACTCTTTCCGAGGTGAAACTGGCCGGTGCCAAAACTTCCTTAGGTTAGCGGTGACGACGTCGTTCGCCTTCTTTCGAAGCTGGGCTACGAGGTCATCAGGCAGCGGGGAAGTCATATCAGGCTGAGGAAGACCGGCGCACTTGGCGAACACAATATCACAGTGGTGGCGCACAAAGTCCTGGCTAAGGGGACTTTAAATGACATACTCGACCGGGTGAGTTTGTGGAACGCTGTCCCCAAGGATGATCTGGTGAAACGGCTGAAGTAGGGGGTCTTCAAGTCACTTTTCAAGTAATCTGAATGCGGCCGCGCGCTCGTACGTGCACAACCTCTCTCGGAATATGCTCGCCGATCTTCGGTTTCAGAGCGCTCTTCATCACAAGATCCACCTTCTTGCCCGGAAGCTCGCTCAAATGCCTTTCCGGGCAGCCCGTCGTCACGGGCAAGATGCCCGTGCTACTCCGCCCATCCTACCCCCTCTACGGGGTCCGTTTCTCCCCGCAGTAGGGGCAGAAGTTGCCGGTGGGGGGAAGGGACTGGCGGCAGCGCGGGCACTGCGGGCCAGGATTGGGCGGCGGGGGCGCGGGCCACGGAGTCGAATACGGCGGATAACCCGGGAAAGGCGCATAATAGCCCGGCGACGCCTGGCCCTTCGACTGGGCGATATCGGCAATGGTCTTCATGGCCTTTTCAAACATCTCCTTGTAGCCCTGGAAGAAGACATCATTGGACTTCTGTAGCTCCGCGCGGAACTTTACCTGCTCTTCCACACGCCTTTCGCCCATGTCTTGCTGGCTGATAGTGTTCGCCCTGGCGGCCATGTCCCTCAGAATGTCGGCGGACTGCGTGGAAGATCCCGCGGCTACCGCCGAGGCCAGTATCTGCTCCACCGTCATTCCCGCCTGGCTCTTTAGCTTGGCCAGGTCCGCCAGGAGCTTGGCCTTCTCCGGCGTAGGCGCGGCCATGACCAGCGCCTCCGGGGGCATGCAACCCAGCGACTTGTAGTAGTCTATTTCCTGCTTCATCTCCTCCCTCTTGGTCTCGAGGCGCTGCCGGTCTGTCTCCGCCTGGTCGAGCCTCTGCTGGGCCTTTCTTTTCCCCTCCTGGCCCAGCCCGATGTCGTCGATGCCGGCGCGGAGCTTCGCCCCCTCCAGCTCCGCTTCCTCCTGCTTGCGCCGTATCTGGATTTCGATGTCCACGCGCTCCAGTTCCACCCTCAGACGGCCCTTCTCGATCTCGGCCTCCGCCGATTGCTGCTCCGCGGTCAAACGCTGGCGCAGGGACATGTCCTGCTGGCGGTATTCGTAGTCGTTCTTCAGTTGCGTGATGCGGATCAAATGCGCCCTCGCCCGGTCCCGGTCCTCCAGCTTGTCCGACAGGTTTCTCTTGATCTCTTCGCGTTCCGCGTGCATCAGCAATTTATCCCGGTCAATCCCATCAAGGAATTTCTCGAAGTCATGGCTGGCAAGTAGTTCATTCATCTTGTCCGTCTGGGCGGCCCGGCGCATCCTCTCCCACAATTGGGTCCTGAGCTTGTAGTGCTCGGCCTTCTTCGTTTCCTCGGCGATGGCCTGGAGCTCTTCCTGGCTGATCAGCTCGAAAAGCTGTTTCCGCGTGTCCAGATCGACCTTCTTCCTGGTCACCTTGGCGAAGGCGTCGGCCAGGGCGATGGTGCGTTCGTCCCAGGCCTGGCAGTAAAAGTCGAGGCCCTTCAACTGGACAAAGGCCAGCCCGGAACTCGCCAGGGTCTGGTTCAGACGGAGCTCCAGGTCGGTCTCCAGGTCCTTGAGGGAATCGGGAAAGGTATCCGCCAGCTCCTGGAGGCGCTTCTTGCGGAGATGGGACTGGGCGGCATCCTTGATCTCCGGCTGGAGGCTGGACTTCAATTCTTCGAAGGTGAGGCTCATCCTGTCCTGCATCAGGTTGTGCAGGAAGTTGGCCCCGCTGCCGGGTTTGAGGCGGGCGACCAGTCTGAAAGCCAGGTCCAGGAATATCGGGTCGCCGGTGAGCAGCCTGCTCAGGGAATAGGGCAGCTCGAAATCGCTGGCCCTGACCAGGACCAGGCAGTCCTTGTCGCGGCCCCAGTCGAACCACTCCGCGATGAGCTGTTTCACCCCCGAAGCCACGGTGACCGCCCCCGGCCCCGCCACGTGCTGCAGTTCTTCATCCCTGAGGAGCATGGCGTTCATCCCCTGGGGCACGGCGAAGTCCTTGGTCACCCATCCCCGCAGCTCCCGCGCGTAGAACCGGCGGGCAAATTCCGTTTCATTCAACGTAAGCATGTTGTCCTCCTGTGAATGGCTGCCAGCTAACAGCTTTCAGCTATCAGCTACCAGACTCCGGCTATCGGCTGTCAGATGTCGGCTGCTGCCTGCCGTCCGCCGTCCGCTGACTACTGACTACTCACTACTCGCTACTTGCTACCGTGCTACTCACTACTGCCCGAACAAGGTTGTCAGCCACGTTTGGCTCCCCAAGAGAGCCGTCGGATTATGAAGAAGACAACCCCAGCCGACGCGATGATGAGCACCCACTTAATCACCGGTGCTCCGGAGCCTTGACCTGACCCCGCTCCGGGAGGCACGGTAGAACCTGTTGTGGAATAGGTCACCTGGTAACCATGCGTACCGATCTCCCAGTCCCTGGGATTGGTGATCACTATGTAATGCTGTCCGTCAACCTCCGGCGCGTAGTAGAAACCCGCTCTGGTATCCGTTGTCCCAAAGGACTGAACGACGCGGCCGCTAAAGTCAGCGATATCCCAGCTCAAACTCTGATTGCGGACCGCAATAATTTCCCCTTGGAGCATTTCTCCTACCTTCAGTTGAACTGGGATAGAGTCAGAATGGCCACCCGCCAATTCGCCACCCTTGAAGAAGCTGGGTCTCGTGGTGACCGCGTCCGGAAGGCGCGGAACCGGAGGTTCGTTCACCGCGGCCGGTTTCCTGGGTTCGGTGCCGGGCAGAGGCGTTGGCGCGGCCGTCGCCGGCTTTGGTGCAGGGGTGCTCGTAGGTGCCGGGGCTGGGGGGGTAGCCCGCTGCGCAACGCCGGCGGCGGCTGGCGTGGCGGTGGGCGGGATCATGGGTGGAGGCTTCTTGTTGGCAGCCGCCCAGTATGTTAATCCACCCGCTCCAAGCAGCACGACAAACAGCAAGGGCAGGACGATGGCAAGGACTGGCCGGCGCTTCCGCTGGGGCTCCGGGCCGGGTACGGCTGCGGGTATGGGGGAAGGCTCGCCCTCTTGCTGGGGGGGCACGTGCAACGTGCCCGTACGGGTTTTGGATGTTGCCGGCACGGGGGAAGGCTGGCGCTTTTGCGGGACCACTGGATTCCCGCCTTCGCGGGAACGACGTTGGGTTGTGGGTGTGGAGAAAGTCTCGACCTTGGCGGGCGGTCGGAGGAGGGTCTCGATGGCGCCCTGGATGGGATAGAAGTCGCGGAACCTCTCTTTCTTGTCCTTGCGGAGGCAGCGCATGATCAGGTCGTTCAATTCGCCGGGTATGTCCAGGTGGGGCCGGAACTGCCGCGGGGGCAGTGGTTCTTCAGTGCAGATTTTCTGGCCCAGCTCCAGGATGTTGTCCGCCTGGAACGGCAACCGGCCGGTGACCATTTCGTAAAGGGTGGCGCCGAACTGCCACACGTCGGTCTGCCAGTCCCGCTCGCCGAACCTGGGGGGGAACACCTGCTCCGGCGCGGAGTAGGCCAGCGTCCCGGCGCTGGCCGTGCTGCCCGCCGAGCTGGCCAGCATGACTCTGCTCAGGCCCCAGTCGCTCAGCCTGGCTTTGCCTTCCGCATCGAAGAGGATATTCTCCGGCTTGATGTCCAGGTGCACCAGGCCGCAGCGGTGCGCATAGAAGAGGCCTTCCGCCACCTGGGCGGCGACGGCCAGGGCTTCCGGGATGGCCAGCTTGCCAATCCTTCCCCGCAAAGAGCCGGCGGACATGTACTCCATGGCGATGTAAGGTACCGGCGTCCGACCGAACTCGATCAGCGGGACGATGTGGGCATGGCGGAGGTTCTTCCACTTCTCGGCTTCTTTGAGAAAGAGGTCGTGCTGGGCCGTCTGGAACCCGGCCAGCCGGGGCAGCTTCAGGGCCACGGTGAGCCTGTCCGACTTCCGGACGGCTTTGTAAACATCGGCAAAGCCGCCGCCGCCCAGGAGTTCGAGTACCTGGAACCGGGATTCGAGACCAAAGGAGTTCATAGAGTTCATTGAGGTCCTTGAGTTCGTTGGGTTGCGAAACGCGCCATCGGCTATCGGCTATCGGCTGTCAGCTATCAGCTATCAGCCCGCAGGCGATCTTCAATCTTGCAATCTGTAATCTTGAATCCTCTGCCGGGGGAATCTTTGAATCTTCAATCCTTTGTTTCGTGTTTTTCGTGTCTTTCGTGGTTGCGGCTCCTCGCCCGTGGAACTTCAATCTTGAAGCTGCATGTTCGATCTCCCCGGGCGGGACGCCCGGGGTACCGGGGGAGAATCTGCAATCTGTCATCTATCGGAGGATTCCATTGAAAATCGCTTCGCGCTTCTCCCAGTGTTTTTCCATGCGGCGGAGCATGGCGGCGAGGGTTTCCGGCGTCGGAGCGGTGGCTGGTGGCCGCGGCTGGGGGCCATCGGCGCCGGGGTGGCCGGGGGGGCCGGCATCGTCAGCGCCCGGCTGCAGCCGGGCGCTGGCGCTGGCGAATGCCTCCCCCTGCCGGAGCAGTTCCTCCAGGAAGGCTATCAGACGGGCGGCCAGCTCCCGTTCGTGGCCTTTCCATTCCTTGACGGCCGTGTAGTCGTGGGCGGGGGCTATTTCGATGCTGGTCCGGAAGGTGTTGGCATCGTCGGCGATCTTCTTCAGGGCCACCGCCCCTTCTCTGTCCTGCGACCACGGTTTGCTCAGCCGGGCGTCGTTGATGCTGCTGACTGCCCGGGTCAGCTCCCGGGAGACCTGGCCGCGGACCTTCTTGTCGGCCTTCATAGCGTCATTCTTCAGCCAGTCGGCAAGGAATTGCGACCGCGGTGCGGCCGCGAGGGGTGCGGGTGGGATGGGGACAGCCTCAGGCGCTGGGGTGGGGGCTGGCTGCAGTCCGCTGACTGCTGACCCCTGCCCCCCGACTGCCGACTCTCCACTCCCCACTACCGGCTGCCGGCTGCCAACTGCTGGCTGTTCGCCTGCTTGGCCACTTGACTGCTTGACTGCTTGACTGCTCGACTGCTCGACTGTTCGACTGCCTGCCCGCCACGGCATGAGGCTCCGCATGAATTTCGACATCGGCTCGACAACCTGGGGCAGGGCCCGGGCCATGGCGTGATCGACTACGGCCTGGATCAGGAGCATGAATCCAAAGACCATGACCAGGGCAGCCCCCGCCCCCGCCGGGGTCTGGTAGTGGGTGGACTTGAAGATGGTGAGCCAGGCCGAGGCGGCGCCGAGGATGAGCACGATGGCCAGATAGATGCCGAGCTTGCTGAGCTGCCTGACGGGGAAGGCAGGCGACGGCTTCGCCGCCGCCGCCACCCCCTCCACCCGTTCAAGCTGCCGCGCCCGCTTTTCCAGCGCCCTCTCCCTCTGTTGCTCCAGCCGGTCCACCAGCGCCCCCCAGGCCTTCTGTCCCTCTTCGGACGACCTGGCGAAGGCGGCCTTTACCTCTTTGATATCGCCGGCCGTGGCCGCTTTTTCCCACGGCCTCAGAAGCTCCTCCAGGCTCTGTGTCCGCGCCTTTTCTGCCAGTTCCTCAGGCGACGGCGGCGGTTCTCCCGGCTCTTCCGGGAGAGCGAAGGCCAGGGAAGAGCATTCAACGAGCGCCAGGCCGCGGGCGGCCAGGATGTTCTTCATTTCGCCCGCCGGATCGAGTTTTAGCCCGTCCGCGAGTCCCTGGCCGATGTTACCGTCGTCTTCAAGCAGAGATTGCGCCGCGTACCCGTTTACCCACCTCTGCACCGGTTTGCCCGCCGCCGGCGCTATGTCGGCCTCGAACGCGGACAGCGTATACTCCCCGGGGCGCCCCCGCAGCAGGTTGTTGTAGAACAGCACCGGGTCGGCGACTTGCAGCTTCAGGGGTAGCTTGACCGCCACGGCTTTCCAGTCCCCGGTGTTCAGCGAAGGCAACTCCACTTCGGCGTTCACCGGGTTGGTGAAGACGCGCACGGCGCCGCGGCCCTGGCGGAGAAACCGCCAGGCGACCAGTACCTTGCGGATGCCTTTGTCCGGCCCCGTTACCGGGGGCCTGATGATATGGCCGTCTTTGGTGACCAGTCCCTGGTGGCCCGGGTAGACGTGCAGAGCCTTGAACAGCCAGAAAAGGCCGCCCGCCGGCAGTTCCGGCATATTGAACTGCTCGGCCAGGATGATGTCGCCGGGAGCGGTCCCCCGGTTCTTGCCTGAATCTGAAACCGTATTGCTCATGGCGCACCTCGGGCGAACTAACAGCTATCAGCTATCAGCTAACAGCCTTCAGCTAATAGCCAACTCCAATCTCCAATCCGGAATCTGCAATCCTCAATCCTTCGATTCGTGTTCATTCGTGTTCATTCGTGGTTCCAACCTTCCAACCTTGCAACCTTCCAACTTTCTAACCTTACAAACCTTATGAACCTTATAAACTTTACAAACCTTACGAACCGAAGAATCGCGGAATGGCGAAGCCGAGATTGTCTTTTATCAAGCCGCATTTTTGTCGCAAGTTCATTTCCCTGTCCGATTTCAGTTCGGCCAGCATGAACAGCCGGGCGTTGATGTTCAGCTCCGGAGTGTGCTGCAGCAAGTGGCCCAGGTCGGAAATCGATGTCCTCTCCAGGTCGAAGGTCACGTTGTTGGCGATGAGCACAGCATAGGGGACGAAATCCGCCCCCAGGTTCCGCGCCAGCTTTTCCACCAGCAGGTAGCCCGCCACGTAGTGCAGGGGTTTTCCCAGGGCGGACATCAGGGCCGGGCCCAGCAGGTCATCCGCGGTGCCCAGCACGCCCATGCCTTCCATCAGTTGCGCAGGAAATACGGGTGGCACAGCGCGTCCCCGCCTGTGTGGGCCATTATTATCATCCTTGATTGTGCGTGAACTGCCAGGCGCGGGTGATTCCTCCGAATTCATCTCCACATCCCCGAGCAGCAGAGCGCACACCCCGGCCAGGGCGTCGGCGAACTCCTTTTCCTGGGCCGGCTCGGTTTTCCAGCCGCCCAGGACCGAAAGCAGGCCGTCGAGCCCGTAGCGACATCCATGGCGGATGTCGAAACCTTGGTGCCACTTCTGCCAAAGGTAGTTCTCTATCCATTCCGCATACCCCTCCTCACAGATGCGGCAGGCGCGGTATACCAGGTTGTACTTCTCGCCCATGGCGACCTCGGCCGGGCTATCGGTGGCCTTCAGGTTAAAGCGCCGGGCGATGTCATACCGGTCGAGATTCAGCCGTCTGCGCTCCCTGCCCCAGGCGCTCATTTCGCTGATGAAGCCATGCCCGAACTTCTCGTGAATGACCGTGCCGACAATCTCCGGCCAGTAGGACAGGCCACCGTGCCTGTCCCCGGCGGGTGCCGCAGGCGTCCCTGCCTGCGGTCCTCCGTGCCCGTCTCTATCTCCATCTCTTTCTCGTTCTCTCCTCTCCATCAACCACCCGTTCAAATAGCACCCCGGCCCCGGAAAATGCACCCCCAGGATTCCCCCTCCGGTCTCCTCCGCCTGCTGCGCCGCCTCCCGTTTCTTCGCCTGCACGACCTGCGCCCGCACCCCTTCCGGCATCCCCACATCCTTCACGGTCAGCCCGAAAAAGTCATCCAGCGACTGGCACAAATAGACCGGGTAGGTCCGCATCGTCCTGCCCAGCGTGCGCCCGAAATCAAAGCACTCCTCTGCCAGGTCATCCAGGAACCCCAGCTCGCTGGTCAAATTCACCGGGCCGCGTCGGGGCGGAACGCGCAGATCCGGCGTGGTGGTGGGGAATCTTGGAATCTTCGAATCTTCCAATCTTGGAATCTCCCCCCTTACCTTCAAACCTTGTAACTCATCCCCGGTCTTCGCCCGCGGCCTCTCCGCAGCCGCATCCAGCTTCTCCGTTATTTGCTTTAGCTTCTGTTCAAATCCGTCCATGCTCCGGACCTTCCAACCTGTTCCGTTCAAACCTTATGAACCATATGAGCCTTACGAACCTACAACTGGCTGCCACAGTGCCCGCAAAACCGCGAACCCGATGGGACCTCGGTCCCACACTGGACACAGAAACGGACCGGAGGACGGGGCGGCCCGGGAGGCGACCAGACAGCGGGCCCGGCGGCCGCGGACATTCCGGCGAGAGCGGAATTTACGGTTTGGAGCAACGCCTGCAAATGCTCCCTGTCAGACGCCTGGCCAGCGTGCCGCATCTCTTTCAACTCGGCGATATACTTCTCCATTTGCCCTGATTGTTGGACAGCCAGAATGATCTCTTTGGCGATGTCGGCGGTGATGGCCTGGTCTTCGAGCATGAGCAGCGCCGCCTTGTTCCGTGGCAGACTTTCAAGAGTCCTCAGCCTGGCAGTCTTGTAGAGCGTTTGCAGGTTGGCCGGGTCTCTGGCGATGGCCATGAGGGTCTCGATCGACTTCCCCTGGAGGTATTCCAGCTTGCTCTTCTCCAGCTCCTGCTCGATCAGCGCCCAACGCCTATCGATGTCCTGCTTGATCTCCTGCTCCCGTTTCGACACATCCTGCTTCCCGAACTTCCATTTCTTCCAGATTTGTATGGCGTCATCGATATCCGCCATGTCGCCCGGATCAATTATTCTGTCCACGGAGATCCCCTCTCAATCTGTCAGTCCTTCGGATATACCTTCAGGTTCAAATTGATGGCTTTATTGCTAACATTTGAAAACGAGTTATCAAATACGAGTTGATACGAGCCGGTAGATAGGCAGACAAAATCAAACTGCCAGTTCTTGGAGACACGACCACCTGAGAGCACCGTGTTCCCCGTGGGATCCTTGACCAGGAAGTTAATATCGTTGCCACTTCCGCCGCTGATGGTAAAAGTGCCCGTCAGCCGATCACCCGAATTTACCGCAACAGAGTAGGTGCTGTTATTGCTAGGTGACACTGTTAACGCAGCTTGTTTGGAGATCGGAGGCTTGGGTGTGGGAGGAGGTGTGGGGGTCCTCACCGCGACGCCATACCCGCAGCCTACAAGCATTACCAATACCAGCAGAAGCATTACGCGACCGGCAGGCTGTCCATGACCAAATGTTGACTTCAAGGTATTCCTCCTCGCTAATATTTGGATCACCGCGTTTCAATTCTTTGGATAGACCTTCAGGTTGAGGTTGACGGCTTTGTTGCTAACACTTGAAAACGAGTTATCAAATACGAGCTGATACGAGCCAGTAAATAGGCAGACGAAATCAAACTGCCAGTTCGTCGAGACGCGACCGACAGTAAGGACTGTGTTCCCCGTGGGGTCCTTTATCAAGAAGCTAATATCGTTGCCGCTTCCGCCGCTGATGGTAAAAGTGCCCGTCAGCCTATCACCCGAATCTACCGAAACAAAGTACGCACCGCTCTTGCCTGGCGACACCGTTAGCGCTGCTTCTTTGGAAATGGGAGGTTTGGGAGTGGGTGAAGGTGTGGGGGTCGTCACCGTTGATTGGCGGGAAAGCTCTCCCTGCAGAAGCTTGGGGCCAACAGCGACCCCTATGACGAGTATCAGGACAACAGCCGCGGATGATACCAGCGCCACAGTCACCTTCTTCCTTGTCCGATCCGGCGACGCTTTTGGGGGACGGACTTCATCCGTTTCCAAAGCGGCCGCCGGCTTCGCGGTGGACGGCCGGCCCAAGCTCGCCGTTGAAAGTGGCGGTTCCGTGGCCGGAGGGGCAACGGCCGCCGGGGTGATTTCGGAGGCTACCGGGCTCACAACCACTTTGTTGGACATCAAGCAACCATCGGAGCCGCCGGCGCCCCTGACGGTAAGACTTGTCTTGAAACTACCTGCATTCGTGAAGACGTGGGCGGGGTGTTGCTCCGTGCTGGTGACCCCATCCCCGAAATCCCAGCGCCAGGAGGAGACCGGGCCGGTGGACGTGTCCCGAAAGCCGACCTTCAACGGCGCGTAGCCGGACAACGGAGATGCTTCATAGCTCGCCTTCGGCTTCGGCGCGGTCAGCAGCGACTGCAGCTCGTTCCTGATGGGGTGGAAGTCGTCGAACCTTTCCTTCTTGTCCTTCTTGAGGCACCGGGCAATCAGGCGGTCCAGTTCCGCCCGAACGTCGAGATCCGGACTGGCCTGGCCAATAGCCACCGGTTCTTCTTCCAGTATCTTGTGCATCAGCTCCATCATGTCCTGGGCGGGGAAGGGCAGCCTGCCGGTGACCATCTCGTAGAGCGTCGCGCCAAACTGCCAGATGTCGGTCTGCCAGTCGCGCCCGCCGTACTGCTTCCCCGGAACGAACTGTTCCGGCGCGGCATAGAAGGCGGTGCTGAGGCTGACCACCGACCCGGCCGATGAGGCCAGCATCACCCGGCTCAGGCCCCAGTCGCTCAGCCTGGCGTTGCCTTCCGCGTCGAACAGGATGTTCTCCGGCTTGACGTCGAGGTGCACCAGGCCGTGGCGGTGGGCATAGAACAGGGCATCGGCTAACTGCGCGGCAATGGTCAGGGCCTGGGGTATGGTAAGCGACCCAATCCTGGACCTGAGCGAGCCGCCGGGCATGAACTCCATGGCGATATACGGCACCGGCGTTTGGCCGAACTCCAGGAGCGGGACGATGCCCGGGTGTTTCAGGTTCTTCCAGTTGGCCACCTCCTTGACGAAGTTGGCAGAAGTGGTCTGGAAACCCGAAATGCGCGGCAGCTTCAGGGCCACGGTGAGGTTGTCCTCTTTGCGGACGGCCTTATAGACCTCGGCGAAGCCGCCGCTGCCCAAGAGATCCTGCAGCTCGAATTTCTTTTCGAGACCGAATGTACCGGAGTTCATGGAGTTCTTCGAGTTATTGAGTTATTGGGTTGTTGAGTTGAGGGCACGCGCAGCGTGCCGCTACCGGCTGCCAACGATCTTCATGGTCTCCATGGCCTGGGCGAACAGGGCCGTCAGGTCCCGAATGTTCTTTTCGTAAATCTCATTGCGGGCGCCGGCGTTCTCTTTGATCTCTTTGATGAGCCTCTCGTAGTCTTCGCGTTTGCCGGTGTTCAAGACGGCCGTAAGAACCTCTTTCACCGTCTCCGCCAGCTCGGGCCTGTCGGAAAGCTGCAACGCCAGGATTCGGTCTACCGACAGGTTAGCCTCGCAGATGAGTTTTGTCTTCGCTATCTCGGTGAGGCACCTTGCCTGTTCCGGCGTTCCGGCCAGGAGCACCAGGGCCTGGGCGGAAAGGTTCTCCAGCTCCCTGATGTGCTCCGGTCCCAGCCGGTCGATCCACTGCGGCGGGGCCATGAGTATCTCCCTGGTCAGTACCCGGAAGGTCGTGGCGCCGATGGTCAGGCAGCAGTTCCACTCCACGGGCACGGTCTGGCTCTGGCGCCGTGTTTTCGACCTGGGGACGAGACCTGGAAGCAGTCTGCCGTCCATGCACGTCCCGCCGAGGGTGCCGCAGTCCTGGACCATCAGCCGCCCGGCTTCGAGGTACAGGAGCAGGTAGCCGCGGGAAAACCGGGAAACGCTCTGGTCGAACTCACCGGTCCCCTGCATGACGGTGCCGCACCGGACCATTATTTCCCGCCCGTCATCCTGCCGGCCGATTTCCATTCTGCCTTCGACCGGAAAGGTAACCGGCCCCGAAGGCGCTTCAAAGACTATCGAATACCTGAACATGTCTGTCTCAAATCGAGAATCCAGAATCCCGAAGGGGCGCTCTCCCTGCTGGCTGCTGACTACGCGCTTTCGACGCCCGCAAGGGGTGTCGCTACGGGCTGACTACTCGCTACTCGCTACTTGCTACTGTCTTCTTTCATTTCCAGTTGTCCCAGCGTTATCAGGCTCTCCAGGTCTTCCATATCGTCCGGGGCAAATCGGGAAAAGAGCCGGCGAACGCCTTCGAGGCTCTTCTCGTCGGCCTGTCCCAGCATACGCGTCACATCGGCCAGATCCTGAACTCGCCCTGCCCTGAACTTCAGCAAGACCAAATAGGGCAGCGGCAAGACCGGGAGCCCCTGGGCATCGAGATTGTCGCGGGCTTCCTGCAGGGACAGTTCGAGCCATGGCTCGGAAGACTCTATCACCTCAACACGCGTCTGGTCCGGAGAGAGCCACTGCGAACCGCCAATGGAAAGCTCCCCTTGATACTTGAAACCGGCCTTTGCCAGTCGCTGTCTGGCCTCCGTGTCATCCTCCTGCCGGATGATTATGTCCAGGTCCTGTGTTACCCTTTCGGGCATGTAAAGACGTGTGGCAACGCCGCCCGTGACTGCCCACGGCATCGGGTGCAGGATGACGGATAGGTTTGGCCAATCAACCATGGTAGTCCTCTGCCTCAGGAAAGCTAAAGCGCTGCCCGTCCCGGGACGCTGCCGCCGTTTTGCCAGGCTGATAACTAGCTTCCTTATTTCCTTTTTCGCTAGCGTGTTTTGCGACATAGTGAGGCCCCTCGTTCGATCCAAGTGGGTCGAACACAATTGGTTACGATGCGTCAGCGAAACCGCGGGAGAGCCGCGCTTCTAAGCCGACCTATTCAGGATAATGAATCGTGAGGTTGAGCGTGATGACGCTCGGTGTCACGATACCGGAGCTCACAAAAACTACGGAGTAGGTGCCATTCTGAGCTGCAGCGAAAGCGAAGGTGCCTGATTGTCCCTTTACATTTTTTGATAGGATGATGTTTCCACCCGGATCCTGAACGCGGTGGGTCACGTCTGCGCCGGCAACCCTGTAATCACCTTCTACTCTTTGCCCCACTGTTAACTGCACCCTTTCTGTACCTGAACCGGTGCCAATCGGGAGGTTTCTCGTTATCCGTTGAGGTGGCTTAATAACAAAAGCGATTGTCACCTGGCTGTCGGTGGCCATGGGTACAGGAGCTACCGGTGCCCTTAAATCCCAGCCTTGAGCGGGAGAAGGCCTGATTGTGACAACGGTACCAGGAGAGTACTTCCCGTCCGTTCCAGGGGAAGGACTCAGCGTATAGGTGCCCTTCCCTGTTTGAGAGACAGTTAAGGAAAGCCTTTTTTGGAAGACGATCTCTATAGCTTTGTCAGAACTCATGGTTACCGGGGGAACTGGCGAGGCCGTTTCCCAACCCGGTGATGGCGAGGCTCTTACATTGACAACAGCGCCAGGCATGTATTTGCCATCCGGACCAGGGGGTGGATTCAATGTGTATGATCCGTCTCCTCTTTGAGATACGGTCAGAGCGAAAGTTCTAACCTTAAAAACAACGGCCGCGGCTCTATCTGCATCCATTGTGATAGGCTGTATTTCATCAGCTAGTTCCCACCCCGGTCCTGGAGAAGGTTTTACTGTGACGACGGTACCGAGCGAGTATTTACCATCGGGCCCTGGCGGTGGATTCAGCGTAAACGAACCTTCTCCCGTCTTAGAGATGGCTAATAGATATCTTTTCTGAAAGGTTATGGTTACAGCTTTGTCGGAATCCATTGTCACGGGACCAACCGTACCGACGGCCTCCCACCCGCCTGTAGGGGAAGTATCTATGGTGACAACGGCACCCTGGGAGTACTTCCCATCTGCCCCAGGTGTCGGTCTCAGAGCGTAAGAGCCTTCTCCCGATTTCGTGACTGTCAATGTGAATTTTTTCTCGAAGGGTGATCCGGCCCCGCAGCCAAGCACAGTAAGCAGCACGACCGCCACGGCCACCGCTCCGAATGTGAATCTGAACCCAAGATGCCAGGAATGGCGGCGTGACCCTCTGCCAAGATTGCCGAAACAAATGTTGCTGTTCACACTTTTCTCCTTTTTAACGCCTTTTATTTCGGTCACCATCCAAATTTGAGCCGAGTTCTCGGGGTCTATCTGATCTTGTATGGGCGGTTCTACCCTCCTTGCGCGGCAAAGCGCTCAAATCGCGCCAGGTTTTTCTGCGACACCGATGGTTTTAACGCATGCAGAACGGTCAGGATGTCCCGCATCTCGATGGGACGCTCCTGGCCGGTCTGGATGGACTCCAGGAAGGGGGCGTCGCTGGCCTTCTCGCAGAGACGGCGCAAATCGGCGCCGCTGTAGCCCTCGGTCATCCGGGCCACCTCGTCCAGGTTCAGCTCCGGCGACAGCGGCTTCCCCTTCAGGTTGGATTGCAGGATCTGCTTCCTGGCCTTCTCATCGGGCAGCGGTATGTAGAGCTTCTCGTCCAGCCGGCCCGGACGCAGAATGGCCTCGTCCAGCGACCACGGCTCGTTGGTGGCGCCAATGAACAGCAGGGTGTTGGGCTTATCCGCTTTGGAATCAAAACCTTCCAACTCCGATAGAATCTGGGGTACCAGGCGGGCCATGACGGTGGAGATGTTCTGGCTACGGCGCGGGGCCAGGGCCTCGACCTCGTCCAGAAAGATGACCGCCCGGGGCTGCTTGCGGGCGCTATCGAACAGACGGGCGACGTTCTGCTCGGCTTCGCCCACCCACTTGGACATCACCTCGCTGGGTTTGACGGTATAGAACGCGGCGTCGATCTCCCCCGCCACGGCCTTGGCGATCATGGTCTTGCCAGTGCCGGGCGGGCCGTAGAGCAGTAGGCCGCCGCCCTTCTTGATGCCGTATTTCTTCGCCAGCTCGGGATGGGTGAAGGGATAGACCATCTTGATCAGGATCTGCTCCTTCGCCTCGCCGAGGCCGGCGACATCGGCCAGGCGGACGTCGGGCTTTTCGCGCACCAGCCATTCGGAGGCGTCGGCCGTGGCCGTCTCCGCGGCTTTTCCCGCGGTCTTCGGGCCCGACGCCGCGGCGCTCTTGCCCGGCTTTTCCAGAGCTGCGGCCTGGGCCAGCAGCGCCTGCGCCCGCTCGACCCGCTTTTCCTTCAAAGGCGGCGACGTCTTCTCCGCCGCCTTGAAAAGGAACTCGGCGGCCTTCAGCAGGTTATACCTGGCCTCCGGCAGGTTCCCCTGCCGCTGCATCTCCAGGCCCTTGTCCAGATGGGCCACGCTCTTGTCCAGCAGGAAAGAAAGATTGTCAGCCATTGGCGCTCAAGATCCCGGATTCGAAGACAGCTTTTTGACCAGGGGAACGAGGCTTTCCACGGCCAGTCCCGTAATTTCCGCAATGTAATCAAAGTGATGGTCCGCGTGCAGCAGCACGGCGCCGGCCCGCTTTGCTGCGGTAGCGATAAGGGCATCGGTGTGGGGCGCCGTCTTGCCGGCGCGACGTAGATCGAAGGCAAGCCTGGCGGCTTCGGCCCATTCAGGCTCGTTTATAGGCAGCAGGTGCAAACCATCGAGCTGGTCCCGGAGCTGCTGAAATTCCGTTTCCGACCTGGCGCCAGCGAGTAACTCCAACCTGACAATCGGAGTTGTGGCGAGTCTGTTCTGCCGTATCAACTCTCTCAGTCTCTGTACTACTCCCGGTACTGCCAAGCGCCCCAGCGCCATTAGCCAGGCGGAGGTGTCGGCCAGGACAAGCTCAGGGTTCACTTCTCAACTTCTCCAGTTCTTCGAGGGTCAGATCGACTTTGAAGGTCCCCAATGCCTCCATGAGGCCGTCCCTCTTCTTCTTCCTTATCAATTCCAGCAGGGCCACCTCGATAGCCTCGCGTTTGGTTTTCACGTTCGCCGCTTTCATGGCCTCTTCAAGAATCTTTTCGTCAATAACCACGGTAGTCTTCATGGTGCTCCGTCCTTTCTAGCTTGAATACAGCACCATTATATGTCGCGCCGATATATACTGCAAAGATGGCTCGTCCATATGGTATATCGCGCCAGCTTGCTCGGTGCAAACTGGAAGAGGCATTCTCTCTCCCGGGCGGTGGTGCTTGTTCCGCCGCTCTGAGACTAAACCCCGCGGCCTTCAGCAGGTTGTACCTGGCCTCCGGCAGGTTTCCCTGCCGCTGCATCACCAGGCCCCTGTCCAGGTGGGCCACGCTCTTGTCCAGAAGGAAAGAAAGGTTATCAGCCATATCCGGGCGAAATCCTAAATCCTAAACTCGAAATCCGAAACAATCACCCATGCGCCGATGGCGCACCACGAGGGATAGACTATCAATGCGAGCGAAGCGAAGCAATCTCCCGGATGATCAGCCGACTGGGGGATTGCTTCGTCGCCCCGATGAATCGGGACTCCTCGCAATGACATTTTCGGAGCAATCTCCAAAAGTCGTACAAGCGTGCTTCATTGCTTCTCCACCGGGGGCAGGAGGCTTTCTACGGCCAGATCCGCAGTTCCGGCGATGAAATCCAAGTGGGAGCCGGCGTCAAGCCACGTGCCGGCGATCGCCATCTCACGGTTCACTTCTGCGCCTCTCCAGTTCTTCAAGAGTCAGATCGTGTTCAAAGGTCCTTCATGGCGCCTCATGCCTCTACTATGGCCCCGGCGTTGGGGTGGGCGATGCCGCGGGGGCCGGCGTTGGTGATGGACTGGCCGTTGGCGTGGGCGTGGCGGCCGGGGCCGGCGTGGCCGTGGGTGTTGGGGTAGGGGCCGGCGCAGGAGATGGAGTAGGCGACGGCGAAGGCGACGGTGCCGGAGCCGGCGTCGGTGTGGGCGTCGCCGCAGGAGTGGGAGACGGAGCGGGCGTCACGACCGGAGTCTCCGTCGCTGCTACTGTGGGGGTAACCACCAGCGTTGCGGTTGGCGACGGGGTAGCTGTCGGGGCCGCAGTTGCCGTAGCCGTTGGGCTGGGCCCTGGGGTCGGGGTCTCTGCCGGTGTGCCCGTTGGTGTGGGCGAAACAGCCGCGGTGGGGGTTGCCGTCGGGACGGGAGGCACCGTTGGCGTGGCCGCAGGCGTTGGCGTCGGGGCCACGGTGGGAACCGGCGTGGGCGAGGGGGTCACGACGGGCGTCGGCGCCGGCGGGGCCGGGGAGGGGCTTGGGGGCACAGTCGGCGGCGGCGCGGTCGTTTTGGGCGTCGGCGGAGGCGCCGGGGGCTTGGTGGGTACCGGCTTCGGGCTGGGCTTGGGCGTGGCCGGGGGCGGCGGCGGTGTTGGCGGAGGCGTGGGAGGCGGTGGGAGCGCTTCGAAAATGGCGCGCACCACCATGTCGGAGCTTATCGGCAGCGTTTCCGGGTTGCGCGTTCCCTGGACGCCGCCCTCCCACCGGGCAAACCGCCAGCCCGTCGAGGGAGTGGCAGTCAGAACGATGGTGGTGCCGGCCTTGTAGCCGCCAGCGGGACCGGGGGCGGGGCTGACATCAACGGAGCCGGAACCGGGGGGTTCCACCACCCGCGTCAGGGTGACGTCTTTGGAACAGGCAACCAGCAAGACGGCCAGGGCAAGGGTCAACAGGGACAGGACCAACCAGATAGCGCTGTACCAGCGGCCACGACCGGGGACTTTCATGATGCGCCTCCTTAATTAATTGGTAGAGCCAGAAGTCCTGCGCAAGATGCAAAAAAAATCTAACCCGGACAACCGGGAATTTGCAAATACCTACCCCGATTTGCCTTGTTCAAGATACATGGGTCACAGGCAGGGACGCCTGTGCTACCGGTCGCGCGGCTTGCCGCTATCATGCGGCCTGGTGTAGAAGTCATACACTTTCCCGGCAATCTGGACGCTTTTCTTCGCCGTTTCGAGCGCTTCCGAAGCGCTATTGCGGTCAAATAGCTGCCAGGGGTCGATGAAGGCTTCCTCGTCGCCATACCGGATCTGGATGTGCTTCTTGAAGCCCATCGGCTCCGATAGGCGCACCAATTCCTTGATATCCCTTTCCAAAACCGGGGCTATTGCCTTTTTGCTCAACAAATGTTCGAGCTGTTTGTCGGGGTCATGGCTCTTTTCTACCGGCCCGAAGCAGGCGATAACAGACTTCGCGGCGTTTTCGACGGCATCGCGCGAGCTTCTCACGCACGAATGCCAGTCCTCGTATTCGAAGGCACGCGCGGGTTGGGCGACGAACCGCTCGGCCAGGCTGAGCCTGTATCCTGTTTCGCTACGCGCGTTCAAACAGCCCTCCCCACTCCAGCTCCCAGGCCCCTGGCTTTGGCTGGCGCTCCCAAACCCACATCAATTCACCCTGTTCCTTGATGCGGCTCAGCCCAGCCTCTTTCATGATTTCCCTGATGCGACGGAGTTTTTCTTCCATGTAGCCATCGGTATCGAACAGGATTTTGCCATCCAGGGCGATGTCCAGGTAAAGGGGACGCAGGCTTGACTCGAACTCCTTCTGCGTTTTACCCCTGACCGAAACGCCTTCCGTGACAGTTATGCGCGGCCGGTGCAAGAACTCCATCCTTTCCAGGAAGTTATGCGGCAGATCCTTCGCCACGATAAAAATGTCGAAGTCGCTGCCTGGCCGGGCTTCACCTCTGGCGCGGGAGCCAAACAGGACGACCGCGATGAGGTTGTCTCCCAGGTCGTCTCGGAAGGCGCTGGCTATTCTGTCTAAAGTGCTGTTGTCGCAGTGCATCTTCCTGTTCGCCGCAGCAAAGATTGTCTTTGCTCAAAAACCATATCTCACAGGCACGGAGGCCTGTGGTACCGGGGCGCCGCTGCCCGGCAAAGTACAAACTTGGTCGATCGCCGCGACTCACAGGCACGGAGGCCTGTGGTACCGGGTTCACTTCATTTCCTTTCGCATCTGTTCTTCGACGGCTTTGATGCCGGCGGCGATGCGGTCGTC
Organism: Chloroflexota bacterium; assembly: GCA_016210565.1. Taxonomy (GTDB): domain Bacteria; phylum Chloroflexota; class Dehalococcoidia; order JACQUA01; family JACQUA01; genus JACQUA01. The sequence continues at coordinate 782 of JACQUA010000074.1, read as the reverse complement.
CTGGACGGCGGCGGATTCCTCATGGGCGGCCTCGGCGGACATGGCGTCCCGGATTTCTTTCAGGTTATCCTCGGACAGGCCCTCCGAGGAGAACACCGTATCGGCGGTGGCGTCCATGACGGCGCCCAGGGTCTCGTCCACGGTCTGGGCCCGGGTCAGGGCCTGCTCCAGCTCGACCTGCATCTTGACCACGTCTTCCGCCTTCGCTCCGGCCATCATGGACTCAGAAAGCGCCCGGACGGACTGGACGAACTCGCCGGTGGCCTTGACCTGGCCGCGCTGGATGGCAATGGTCTCCGCGGCCACCAGGTAACGCTCCCAGCGGGAGGCGATCTCCCCGGCCCGCAAATAAGACCGCGCGATGTTCTGGAACTGGCGCTGGTCCCCCAGCTTTAGCGCCCGCTTGCCAAGCTCCCAGAACTCCTTCTGGGAGGCCCGGCAGCGCTGGATATAGCCCTTGACGCGGATGAGGCCCTGCTTGTATTTGACCTCGCGCTGGATGTCTTTTTCCTGCCGCCTGCGGGGACTGTCAAGAATACCCATGGATGCTCCTGCCGAATGACGGATGACGAAATCCGAATGACGAATCAAATTCCAAGCACGAAATCCGAAATCCTAAACAATCAGCCATCCCGACGAGTCGGTACCATGAAGGATGAAAATGGCGTGCGCTGTCATTCTGAGAGCTTGTGAAGAAATTGGTTAGTCCCTATCTAGCGAGTTGTCTCGCTCATATCTGGGTTTTCAATAAATTCACAAACTCTGAGCGAAGCGAGCGCAGC
>JACQUA010000076.1 GCA_016210565.1 Chloroflexota bacterium | reverse complement strand
GATGAAAATGTCATTCTGAGCGAAGCGAGCGTAGCGAGCGTAGTCGAAGAATCTTTCGAGGTGGGGCGCCGGACGAAAGACCCTTCGACTGCGCTCAGGGTGACATTTTCAGAGCAAATGACGAAGTCATTCCTGTTTGATTCGTCAGGATTCAGATTGAGCGCCCCTTGCATTTGCGAGTCACAAGAAGGATAATTAGACTAATATTATGTCAACTAACTTGGTGATTGTCGAATCGCCCGCCAAGGCGAAAACAATTGGCAAAATCCTGGGCAGCGGCTATACCGTGAAGGCCTCCAAGGGCCACGTCCGGGACCTCCCCCAGTATAAGTTGGGAGTAGACGTAACGAACAGCTTTGCTCCCCGCTACGAGGTCCCGAAAGAAAAGAAGGAAGTGGTGGCGGAGATCAAGGAAATGGCCCTGAAGGCCAGGAAGATATACCTGGCCACCGACCCGGACCGCGAAGGCGAGGCCATTTCCTGGCACCTCACCGAAGCCGCCAAAATGGAGCCAAGTCTGGTCCATCGCGTTACCCTTCATGAAATAACCAGAGAGGCTGTCACCGAGGCCTTCAAGCATACCCACCACATCAACATGGACCTGGTCAATGCCCAGCAGGCCCGCCGGATACTGGATAGGCTGGTCGGCTACAAGATCAGTCCCCTCCTCTGGCGCAAAATAAGGTCGGGACTCTCCGCCGGGCGGGTCCAATCCGCCGCAGTCAAGATGGTCGTTGACCGGGAGAGGGAAATACAGGCCTTCCAGTCAGTGGAGTACTGGACCATCGAAGCCGAACTGGCAAGACAAACGGCTGCGCAACCAACCTTCCGCGCCCAGTTGATCAAGGAGGCCGGCAGCCAGAAGATCGAGATTCATAACCAGACCGAGGCGGAGTCGCTGCGCGCCATCCTGGAAAAGGCCGGTTATAGCGTAGCCAGCGTCGTCCAGAAGGACTCGCCCCGCTCCCCTGCACCGCCCTTCATAACCAGCACCCTCCAGCAGGAAGCCTACCGCAAGTTGGGCTTCCCGGCCAAGCAGACCATGGCCCTGGCACAGCAGCTTTACGAGGGCCTGCCCGCGGGCGACGAAGGCACCGTGGGCCTCATCACCTACATGAGAACCGATTCGACCCACGTAGCGCCCCAGGCCATCGCTGAGACCCGCGATTTCATCCAGGAGAAATACGGCCCATCATATCTCCCGGAACATGCGCGCCATTTCCTCAAAAAGGTCAAAGGCGCACAGGAAGCCCACGAGGCCATCCGGCCCACCCGCACTCACCGGGAACCGGCCTTGATCAAGCCCTTCCTGACCTCCAACCAGTTCAGACTCTACGAACTCATCTGGAAACGCATGGTCGCCAGCCAGATGGCGGCAGCCGTCTTCCAGGTCACCACCGTGGAAGTCAAAGCGGAGAGCCAGACGCCCAGGAAGACCTACCTCTTCCGGGCCGTCAGCACCGTTTCCAGGTTCCCCGGTTTCATGACCCTTTATATTGAGAGCAGGGACGAGAGTAGCGACGAGAATGGCAAAGGCTCGCTGCCGCCCCTGGTCAAGGGCGAACCGTTGAACCTGCTGGGCCTCTTCCCCGAGCAGCACTTCACCCAACCACCACCGCGCTACACCGAGGCCACCCTGATCAAGGCCATGGAAGAGGCTGGCATCGGCCGGCCCAGCACCTACGCCCCGACCCTTTCGACCATCCAGGACCGGGGCTATGTGAAAAAGGAACAGGGGAAGCTGATGCCGGAGGAACTCGGGTTGGTGGTCAACGACCTCCTGGCCGAGCATTTCCACAATATCATAGATCTGGGCTTCACGGCCAAAATGGAAGAAGAACTCGACGAAATCGCCAGCGGCAAGCGGGAGTGGGTCCCGGTTATCAGCGAGTTCTACGGACCGTTCGAGGAAACCCTCGAAAAAGCCCACCAGAATGCGCCCCGGGTGGAAATGAAACCGGAAACGACCGGCGAAGCCTGTCCCCAGTGCGGCAAGCCCCTGGTGGTCAAAACCGGCCGCTTCGGCAAGTTCGTCGCCTGCAGCGGCTACCCGGAGTGCAAATATACCAAGAAGCACGTCAAGACCACCGGGGTCAAGTGCCCGGAATGCGGCAAGGACATCCTGGAAAGGATGAGCAAGAAGAAGAAAGTCTTTTACGGCTGCTCCGGCTACCCGGAATGCAAGTTTGTTTCCAACCGGCGTCCCGTACCCACACCCTGCCCCTCCTGCGGCGGTCTTATAACCCTCCAGGGCAAGAACAGGGTCAAATGCATGAAGTGCGGCTACACCGGCCCCTACCAGGTAGAGAGCGAAGAGAAAGAGCCGGTGGGGGCGGGGAAGGGGGAGGGGAAGTAGCGAGTAGCGAGTAGCGAGTAGCGAGTAGCGAGCGGTCAGAATCCGTAGCGGCACGCTGCCGCGCGCCCGGCTATTTTGCATTTTGATCTGTCATTTTGAGTTTTGATTTTTGGATTTTTTATTTGCTCAGAAAATAGGCTGTCACCCTGAGCGAAGTCGAAGGGTCTTTCGTCCCGCGCCCCGCCCCGAAAGATTCTTCGACTACGCTCGCTGCGCTCGCTTCGCTCAGAATGACATTT
>JACQUA010000098.1 GCA_016210565.1 Chloroflexota bacterium | reverse complement strand
GCGATAAGTTGTATTTTCACCATATTACTCCGAAGGGTCTCTCTTTACCACGTGACCAAAAACCTATTTTGGACAAGAGTGATTGCATATTGCAAATTCGGATCCCCACCCGCGACTATTGGCTGTTGACTACCGACTACCGACTGTAAAAGGAGGAAAGGAACATGGCAAGAGCTTTTTGGAAAGGGGCGATCAGTTTCGGCCTTGTGGCGATTCCCGTCAAGATGTATGTTGCCACGGCGGTGAAGACCCCGGCCTTCCACTTTCTCCACAAGAAGTGCCTCACCCGGCCGGAGCAGGTCCTGCATTGCCCCATCGACGATGAATATTTCAGCTCCCGGGAGACGGTACGGGGCTATGAATATGCGAAAGGCCAGTATGTAGTCCTGGAAGAGAGTGATTTCAACAGGGTACGGGTCAAGACCCTGCGGACGATCCAGATAGCGGGATTCGTTGACGCCGAAGACATCGATCACACCTACTACCGGGGAAGTCATTATTTACAGCCGGAGGAGCTGGGCGTTAAACCCTTCATCTTGCTCAGAGAAGCCCTTCGCCGGACGAATCGCGCCGGCATCGCCAAGGTTTCTTTTCAGCGCCGCGAGCACCTCTGCTGCCTCCGGCCCCTGGACGATATCCTGGCGCTGCACACGCTCCATTACGCCGACGAAATCCTTTCCCGGGAGGAACTGGCCCCGCCCGGCGAGGAGATCACCCCGGAAGAGCTGGATATGGCCACGTCGCTGATCACGGCCATGGCGCGCAGCTTCGATCCGTCTCAGTACCGGGATGAATACCGGCTGGCCCTCCAGAAGCTCATCAAAGCCAGGGTGGAAGGAAAGGAAATCAAGCTGCTGCCGGAGCCAAAGATGGAGATACCGGACCTGATGTCCGCGCTGCGGGCCAGCATCGAAGCCGCGAAGAAGAAAACGCCAGCCCGGGTATGAATCGCCCGAACCAAATCCGAAATCCGAAACACCAAATCCCAAACAAATTCAAAATGCCAATCTTCAAATGTCCCAAACTTGTCGAGGCGAGGGTCGAGTTTCACATTTCCCGCACTGGAACTTGTTTCCGGTTTCGAGTTTTGGCACTCGGATTTGTTTAGAGATTCGGATTTAGGATTTCTTCTTCGGTTCAGTTCTCCCCCAGAAGTCGCACCATCTGGCGGGCATTGCGGATGGAGTGATCCTCGCCCTTGTTCTTGAAGATGACGTGGAGCTCCCTGACCTTCGCCGCCATTTGCCGGATTCCCGGGACCCACTGCCGCAGCTCCTCTTCATTGTACAAATAGTCGAACTTCTCTTCAGGCGATGCCCCGGCTTCCCACTGTTCAGAATTCCTCCCGTGGAACCTGACGACGGCCACCGGCGCGGTCACTTCGGCCACGGGCGGAACGCTGGACTTCAAGCCCTGCGGTTCGTCCACACAGACCAGCGCCATCTTCAGGCGGCGGAGCAAGCCCAGGGTCGAGTCCGCGTTCTCCCCGTCCAGCCAGCCCGAGGCTCGGAACTCGACCGCTATCTGGCAACGGGGGGTCCGGGAGGCACATTCTTCCAGGAAGCGGCGGTTCGCCTCGCTGTGGCGAAACCAGGGCGGGAATTGAAAGAGCACCACCCCCAGTTTCCCGGCCTGGCGCAAAGGACCGAGTGCCTTGCTGAACAGCCTCCACACCCGGTCAACCACGTCGCCCCGCAGTTTCTGGAGATAGATGTTTCCGTTTTTCGGGATATCCTCGCCGAACTCCGCCCGCACCCCGCGGGGGAAGGCATTGTAGGGAGTGGGGTGACCCGTGAACAGGCGGAAGGCCTTCGCGTTGAAAACAAACCCGGGCGGCGTGTTGTCCAGCCACAGGGTCATGGCCTTTTCGGAAGGAAAGGTGTAGAAGGTAGAGTCCAGTTCGGCCACGGGGAACTCCGCCGCGTAGGACCGCAGCATGTCACCCGGCGCTGTCACCCCGGCAGTATAGAAACTCCCGCTGGCAACCAGCGCCGGGTCCCCCCAGGAAGAAATTCCGACGAGTATCCGGCCCATTAGAGAGTGCAGATTATGCGGGGTACCACAGGCCACCTTGCCTGTGAGAGCTGGATTTCAGATTCCAGGATTGCCCGCCCAGCAACATGATACGCACCCCGGTTGTCTGAGTCAACACACCTCTCTGCCCCCGGTAGTATAATTGTAGCCAAACTGAAAGCTTGGGCAAATTGGACCGTAGCGACAGGGCTTGCCCCTGTCGTGCGACACCGCTTGCCCCCGTGGTAGGCCGGCGGCCCGGTCTGCCTGGGGAGAGTCCGCGAGCAGACAAGAGACTGGCTTCGTTCATCCCTGACCCCGATGCTTCGGGGTGGTACCGGTTCATTCGTCATTCCGGGTTGACCTATGCTGGAAAAATACAGCGGAAAGCGCCATTTCGACAAGACCCCCGAACCGGCGCCTGCGGCGCCGGTTCGGGGCGGCGAGCGGCCATTGCAATTCGTTGTCCACAAGCATTCCGCCCGCCGCCTGCATTACGACCTGCGCCTGGAGCTGGGCGGCGTCCTCAAGTCCTGGGCCATCCCCGGCGGGCCGTCCCTCGACCCCCGGGTAAAAAGACTCGCCGTCACGGTCGAGGACCATCCCCTGGAATACGCTTCTTTCGAGGGGACCATCCCCACCGGCGAATATGGCGCGGGCCCCGTCATCATCTGGGACCGGGGCGACTACTCCCCCGAGGAAAACGACCGGACATGCTTCGATGAGAGAGCCAGGGCCGAAGAACTGGTCCGGGACGGTCTGGGAACAGGCAAGCTGTCCCTGAACTTTCGCGGTCAGAAGATGCGGGGGTCCTGGGCGCTCGTGAAGATGCAACATGGCGAAAAAGAGTGGCTCCTCATCAAGCACCGGGACGAATTCGCCAGCCCCGACAAAGATATCCTCAAAGAAGAGTTCTCCGTACTCTCGGGCCTGGGGGTTCAGGATATGCCGGCGCCGGCCGCGACGGGCAAGGAGGCGCCGGCCCGAATCGACCTGACGGCAATCCAGGGGGCACACCCTGCTCCCTTTCCCCCGTCTCTTTCGCCGATGCTGGCTACCTTGACGAGCCGGCCTTTCAACAGCCCCGACTGGATTTTTGAGCCGAAGCTGGACGGCTATCGCTGCATCGCCCTGGTCCGCGGCAAGACGGTCAGGCTCCTTTCGCGCCGCGGCCTGGACAACACAGCCAGATACCCTCAAATCGCCGCGTCCCTGCGACAACCGAATTCGAGGGAAATGATACTGGACGGGGAGATCGTCGCCATGGACGAACTGGGGCGGCCCTGCTTCCAGTGTCTGCAGCAGCATCTCAAGACGGAACGGGAGGCAGGGGCTGGCTCAGACAAAGGACGATTCCCCATCATTTACTACGTTTTCGACATCCTTTTCCTCGATGGCTACGACCTCACCGCAGCGGCGCTGCGCCGGCGCAAGAATATCCTCGGTGCGGTGTTCAAAGCCTCCGATAATATCCGGTTGCTGGACTATTTCCCCGGCGATGGCGCGCTGGTCTACGAGAATGCCGTCCTTCACGGCCTCGAAGGCGTCATGGCCAAGCGGCTGGATAGCACCTATGAGGCCGGCCGCCGCTCCCGGAGCTGGCTGAAGATCAAGGCCGTCCTGAGCGACGACTTCGTGATCGGAGGCTACACGCAGGGGCAGGGACTCCGCGGGGAAGTCTTCGGAGCGCTCCTGGTGGGCCAGTACGATGAAAAAGACCGCCTGGTATACGCCGGCCACGTGGGCACGGGCTTTGACGAGCAGACCCTCGCGGAACTGAAACGGTCCCTCGATGCCCTGAGAAGCGACCGGTGTCCCTTCGTCGAGACGCCTCCCACCAACGCCCCCACCACCTGGGTCAGGCCAGAGATGATCGCCGAGGTCAAATTCTCCGAGTGGACGCAGGACGGTAGGCTGCGCGCGCCGGTATTCCAGCGGTTGCGGGAGGACAAACCGGCGCAGGATGTCCGCCTGACAGGGCCTCCATCGGCAAAGACAGCGCTCCCTCTTTCGCAAAAGGGGGATACAGGGGGATTGAACATCCTCCACGAGTTGCAGAAACCCGGAGAGACACTTTCCCTCAGCGTGGAGGGATACGAACTAGCCATCAACAACCTGTCCAAAGAGCTGTGGCCGACTTTCCAAGGCCGGCCCGCCCTGGCCAAGCGGGACCTGCTCATTTACCTGGCAGCCGTCTCGCCCTATCTCCTGCCCCACCTCCGCGACCGGCCCATCACCCTGAAACGCTACCCCGAGGGAATCCACGGCGAATACTTCTACCAGAAGCACTGGCCCTATCCCCTGCCCGAGTTCGTGGAGACCCTAGACCTTTCCCCCGGAAAAGGGGAAACCGGCCAGCCCTATCTGCTCTGCAACAACCTCCCCACGCTCCTGTGGCTGGGCCAGCTAGCAAACATCGAGTTGCACACCTGGTTTTCCAGGACCAGCCCTGGGCCTGACCTCCCGACCGGAGCAGCCAAAAAGGGGCCAGCGGAATTGTTGGACCACCCGTCATTCCCGCGCAGGCGGGAATCCGGTCTCCCCGCGGCCGGCAAAAACCCGGGGGCACTGGACTACCCTGACTTCATCATCATCGACCTCGACCCGTATATCTATGCCGGGACGGAGGCCAGGGGCGCCGAGCCGGAGCTCAACCGCGCCGCTTTCCGCCGGACGTGTGAAGTCGCCTTATGGCTCAAGGAAACGCTGGATTCTCTATCGCTGACTTCCTTCCTCAAGACCTCCGGCCGCACCGGGCTCCATGTCTACGTGCCCATCGTGCGCCGGTTTGACTACCACCAGGTACACGCCGCCGCGGAGACCATCGGCCGCTACCTTGTCCAGCGGCGCCCCAAGGTCGTCACCCTGGACTGGGGAGTCGAAAAACGGACTGGTATGGTATTTTTCGATTACAACCAGAACGTCTACGGCAAGACCCTGGCTTCCGTTTACTCTCCCCGCGCCACGCCCCAAGCCACGGTCTCCCTGCCCGTCAGTTGGGACGAGCTAACCCGCATCTATCCCACGGACTTCACCATCCTGACCGTTCCCGACCGCCTGGCAAAGGTGGGAGACCTATGGGCGCATATCCTGGAATCCAAGAGCGACCTAGGGAACATCCTGGCAATGCAATGATCCTGGATTCTGCCTGCGCAGGGCGGGGTTGTGGCCGCTGGTCTTTAGCCTACGGGGGAGGGATCTGTCGGCATCAGGCGAATATCAACCTTTCCCCCTTGGGTTCGGGCGCCGGATCGCCAGACTCCTTCGCTGTATCGAGCCAGAGATGTACGGCCTCCTGGGCATTCTTCAGCGCTATTTCGTGGGTTTCACCATGGGCCATGCAACCCGGAAGTTCGGGTACCCGGGCAACAAACGCATCATCTTCACTGCTCCAGTAGATAACGATTTCGTATTTGTGCATCAGCCTTCTCCGAGCTTGTATTTTGTGATAATCTTTCCGACTTCCTTAGCCTGATAGGGCTTTGCCTTGTCCCCGGAGCGTTGCAGGTTGATTCTCTCCAGCACGCCGTTCTTCCTGAAAATATCATGGCTACCCCTGACCCTCATCTCGAAACCGATCCCCGCCAGGAGGCTGCACATATCTTCGAACCGGATGCTGGCATCGAGCTTCCGCTCAGTATCCTGGTCAGGAGTATCTTATTCTTGCCCATCGCGTATTCCCTGACGGCGGCCGAGGCGCTCAACACGGTCGGTCTATCGTTATATCACAAGCAATGCACTACATAGGTCCTAGCAACAGCGATCGGTTCAGGTGGTATAATAACAGGAGCCTTTTTTCCAAAAGACAGAGCCGGGTTATGGATACGACGCCCATTGAAGTGGAACGCATTGCAGCTATCGAGGCAGATATCGTCGTAGCCGGGGCGGGGGTGGTGGGGCTGGCCGTCGCGGCCAGGCTGGCCTCCCCGTCCCGCAGGCTGCTACTCATAGAGAAGAACCCCTCCTTCGGCCAGGAGACCTCCAGCCGGCACAGCGGCGTCATCCACGGCGGCCTGTACTACCGCGAGGACTGCCTGAAGACCCGGCTGTGCGTCCGCGGCCGGGAGATGCTCTACGAGACATGTCAAAAACACGGCGTGCCTTTCAGGAAGTGCGGCAAACTGGTGGTTGCCAGCTCCCCGGGTGAAAAGAAACAGCTTGAGACGTTATGTCAACAGGGCATCCGGAATGGAGTGACAGGGCTGGAGATCCTTTCTCAGAAGGAATTCCAGCGGCTCGAACCTTGCGTCGCCGGCGTGGGGGCGCTTATGTCGCCGGAGACCGGCATAATCGATTCCCACGCCCTGATGGGACTGTTCCTCCGACAGGCCCGGGGAAATGGGGCCACGCCGGCCTTCCGGACGGAAGTCACCGGCATCGAGAGGCAGAACAGCCGTTACCGGGTGGTGGTACGGCAGGCCGATGGGAGTCAATTCACCTTCAACACCCGCATCTTCGTCAACTGCTGCGGCCTGTATTCCGACAGGGTGGCCGGTCTGGCCGGCATCGATATCGGCAAAGCGGGGTACCGGCTCCACTATTGCAAAGGGGACTATTTCTCGCTGAGCCGCGAAAAGAGCCGCCTGGTGAAGATGCTCGTCTACCCGGTACCCGAACCTTCCGGCGCGGGATTGGGCATCCACCTGACACCAGACCTGGAAGAACGCGTCCGGCTCGGCCCGGATGCCCACTACGTTTCTTCCGTTTCCTACGAAGTCGACCCCGCGGAGAAGGAGGCGTTCTGGAAATCGGCCAGACTGCTATTGCCGGAGATCGGCCTTGAGGACCTGGAACCGGAATCTTCCGGCATCAGGCCGAAGCTACAGGGGCCGGGGGACGGGTTCCGGGACTTCGTGATACACCACGAAGCGGACCGGGGGTTCCCGGGAGTAATAAGCCTGGTGGGGATTGAATCCCCGGGGCTGACGAGTTGCATGGCCATCGCGGAGATGGTCGCCGGCATGGTGCGGGAACTGGAATAGGAGTAGTAGGAGAAGTAGGAGAAGTAGGAGAAGTAGGAAGAGTAGGAGGGGTAGGAAGAGTAGAAAGAGTAGAAAGAGTAGAAAGAGTAGGAAGAGTAGGAAGAAGGGCGGGTGAAGCGCGCACGGTCGAACGTGCCGAGAGCGCCGGCGGTGTTGCAGACTGAGGTCGAGAGACTGACGCACACTCCGTTTGGCTATTTGAACATTCGGATGCGGGCATTGCTTGACAGTTGGCTCCTGAAACCTGGAACCTGGAATTCGGGATTTCGTTTTGTGGTGGGTTCCGCTCGCGGTCCGAGGAGCTGCCGGCACGTTCGTCTTATCAGCGGAGGCCCGGCCAACCAGGGTACGGCGTGTCTGCTCGCTGCACCCACCCTACTGAGCTACTACTCCTCCTACCCTTCCTACTCTTCCTACCCTTCCTACCCTTCCTACTCCTGCGCCGCGTAAATTCCCCCACGTGCATTTTCGTGTGCCTTTTCTCGTATCTCCTTTTTCGGGCCTCGGCTACTCTTTCCGCGTATCTGGTTTCCGTATGGCCCGACGGTACTGGTACATCTGTAACAACCACCCCCTTGTTCCGTTGTAAAATCAGAAAAGCTCAACAAAAGGCCTTTACCCGGCTTTTCGACACCAAAAAAGGAGGTCCCCATGAAAAAGCAAGTTTTGGTGCCCCTGGCCATAGCAGCCCTGGCTGCGGCCACTGTCGGAGGCATCGCCTATGCCCGGCGCAAAAAGAAAACCATCAAGCCAGCCGAATAGCCTTCCCGCCGCGCTTGAAACGACATTGGCGCGCCGTGTTATGCAAAGACTGGCTGGCGCCATCACCCTGGCCGCACTGGTCGCGGCCGTAGTTGCGGGAATCTCATATTCCCACAACAGGCGCCTTAGAGAGCGAGAGCGTGCAGAATACTTCGACCGCATCAGCCCCTACTTGTAGGATACCCGCGGACGTTCTGTACCTCACGAAACTCGCCGTTAACACCGGTACCGGTGTAGTACTAAACACGTGGAGACACCCGCGGCGGGGCCGAAAGGGAATCCCCGGAGGCTCCGCTGCGGGTGAGCCACGCCCAGCAAGTGGCAAGAGCCAAGCTCCAAGCTCCAAGTTCCAACCTCCAAACTACTGGCCGTTCGTCATTCGACATTGATTCGTCGTTCGGATTTCGTCATTCTTCATTCTTCCCGGCGCGCATCATAGGACTTGCAAAAAACTTTTATGTACGGCATACTTGAGTTACCCCTGAGCTCGTCGCTGGAACTGTCCTTGCCGGTGCAATCGCAAGATTATGATGATTACCTTATCCAGCAAGCGGTCGAACACGATAGAGCGGCGTTCGCAAGTCTCTACGACAGATATATCGACCGCGTGTATAAGCACGTCTATTACAAGGTCGGCAACCAGGGGGAAGCTGAAGATATCACTCAGGAGACCTTCATCAAGGCATGGGAAGCCATCGGCAGCTACAGGAAGACCGGCGCCCCCTTCGTCGCCTGGCTGATCGCCATTGCCCGAAACCTTATCGTAGACCGGTATCGGGCCAACAAGAGGTTCGTTCCCCTTGAAGAAGGAATAGCCATCAAGAATAATCCCGACACCAATCCGGAGGTGATCGCGGAAGAGAGACTGGAAAGCATCGCCGTCAGAGAAGCCATCATGCGGTTAAAGGAAGATAAGCAGAGGGTGGTGATGATGCGGTATATTGACGGCTTCAGCTACACCGAAATAGCGCGGACGATGAACAAGACCGAGGGTGCGATACGGGTCACTTTGTTCCGGGCACTGAATGAGTTGAAGGACATCCTGAAAGCGGTGCGGGGGGGCCGGAAATGACCAGGAACGAAATCATTCTCAACTGCATCGACGAGGTCCAATCGGGCAGAGCCACCGTTCATGACTGCCTCACGCGATACCCCTACCTCAAAGACGAACTCGAGCCTCTCCTTCAAATAACCGCAAGCATAAACCCGGTCGAAGCCACTCCCTCCCCCGAGTTCAAGCTCCGGTTGCGCAACCGGCTGCTCTCCGAGACCGGCGAACGCCGTCCGAAACGGGGGATCTTCGATTGGCTGCGGCCCTTACCTTTGCTCCGCAGGGTCAGATTCTCGCTGGTGGCGATAGGACTGGTGCCCATCTTTGCCCTGGGCGGCACCACGGTCTATGCCTACAACAGAAGCCTTCCCGATGAGACCCTGTATCCATTGAAGAGGGCGGTGGAGACCATCGAGCTTTCCCTCACTTCAAGCCCGGAAAGCCGCGCCGAGGTCCATCTCAAACTGGCAGAGCGCCGGGCAGATGAGATCGTTACGCAGACCCGGCGGGGACGGACGCCCAGCGCCGCCACGGTGGAAAGCGCCGCCAGTGAAATAGATAGTGTTCTGAAGGAAATAGGCCAGGTCAAACCCGAAGCCGCCGCGCCGCTGCTCAGCAAGCTGTCCAAATCTACTCAGGACCAGCAGGTGAAACTGGGCGAGGCCATGGAAGCCGCGCCAGCGCCGGCCCGGTCCGTCCTGCAGCAAGCGGTGGACACTTCCCGGAGAGGCAATCTCGTGGCAGAGATCACCTCCGGCAACAGCTCTTTCCTGAGCAAGTCCCCTTCGGTATCCGATAAAAAGCTGGAGGAGACCCACTTCAAACTCGAAGGCACCGTGGTCAGCATCAGCGGGACGACCTGGAACATAAGCGGCGTGCTCATTCCGAATGTGAGCGCCCCGCCCAACGCGGCTGCTTCCCTTAACCGCGGCATCAAGCTGGAAGGGGTAGTCCGCAACGGCCAGGTCTTTATCGGCAAGATCGAGACCGAAAGTAGACCTGGCAATGAATTCAAACTCAGAGGCATCTTCGGCGGGACCAGTCCCGACGGAGCCACCTGGTATGTCGGCGGCCTCGCCATAACCAGGCCGCAGAACGTGCCGGTGCCCACTCTCGGGAAAGAGGTGACCGTCGAGGGCGTTTCCCTGGGGGTGATGGGCAGTCCGGCTGAGGAGAGGGGACGGGGTACAGCTACTCCGAGGCCGCCAGCTCCGGCGTCATCGCCTGCGCCGGGCACTCGGACCGCAACGCCGGCGCCGCAGCCTACCGCTCGGCCGACCACGCCCACTCCATCGCGGACCACCCCGTCGCCCTCTCCAACGCCATCCCCCACGCTGCGTCCGCCGGTCCGAACCGTGACTCCGGAGCCCGCTAAAAGCGGCGAAAAAGAAGATGACGATGATAAAAGAGAAAGAGACAAAGACGAGCGCAGGTCTGCGGGCGGCACTCCGTCTCCCGCTCCATCCCCGGCGAGAAGACCAACGCCGCAAGCCTCCCCTCCGCCGCAGCAAGGTACCCCAGGCACAGGGAGGAGTACTCCCCAGCCAACAAGACAGGCTGAAAGGGAAACCAGGGACGCCGATAACAAGCCGGGCGCCAGCCCTACGCCGGGCGAAAGGCGGGAGACCGAGAGGGCCACCAAAGACACAGGGGCAAAGCCCGGGCCCAGTCCTCCCCCCGGCGAAAGGCGAGAGACCCGGGAGGATGGCAAAGGGCCGTCGGGGCAGGGAGGCTCACAATCGGGGAACCAGGGATCTCAAACCGGCGACAAACGGGGAGACTCAAAAGATAGCAAGCAGAGCCCTCAGCCCAAACCGATGCCTGGCAACAAGAAGCGCTAAACGCTTGCCGGCAGATTTTGCTTTTCTGCCGGCCTGTCAGCCGTGGCGTAGCCGTGGCGTGGGGAGGGTGAAGCGCCCGGCACGACCCCTATTTGAACTCCATCGCCGGTCCGGGCGCGAAACCCACCACGCGAATGACCAATGACGAAGTCCGAATGACGAATGCCCAATTAATGTCGAATTTCAAATGACGAATGGGCAGGTGATGGAGGCGCACTTTCGGAAATTCGAGTTTTCAACATTAATTCGCCGTTCGTCCCCGATCAAGTCGGGGATCGTCATTCGTCATTTCAGGTGGTGGGTTCGCTCGCGACCCGGAGGGATGCCATGCCGCGTCTGTGTTTTAATGAACGCCTGAACAACGGGGTACGGCGTGCTTCGCTCGCTCCACCCACCCTACAAAATGGCCAATTCCTTCGAAACTCATTACTATCCCGTTTTTGAGCCGGGTTTTTTTGAAAAGCATCCTGAGCTTCTCGGTCCGTTCATTCAGGATGCTCCGGACTATTTGAGAAAACAGTACCAGGAAAGGCGGGAAATCATCCGCCGGTACGAAGGCAGGGTCACCTGGCCGGTGGTGGTGGGCCGGGGCTTCTGCGGCGCCACGCATCCGGGAGCAGGTAACGTTTTCGCCACTGTCCTCTCCGGGGGCGACAATCGTATCTACAACAGCGATTGCCTCTATGTAAATCCCGCCCATAATGTCTTTGCCATAGCTGATGCCCCGGGCGCGTCCATCTTTTCGCGGGACATCTTTGAGAAACTGGACCTTTGCCTCAAAACACGCCCGGTCGATGACCTCGAAACGATAATAGACGAACTGAACGCGGGCGCCGGGGGGGGCGAATGCGCCGCGCTCAGCCTGGTCCATTTTCCCCGGAACGGGGACCTGGCTCTGGCTTTCGTCGCCGGAGACACGTATCTGTTCCAGGGAAATGTAGTCCACAAAAGGATCAGCCGGATCGAAGGCCCCGCCCGGTTCTTCGGGTCGTCCCATGATGCTCTTGAACCGGCGCATGTCGGAATGGCAGAGGGCGACTTCTTCATTATCGCCAGCGATGGGATCTCTTCAATAAGAACGAACGATGAAGAGACGCTGGAGGAATTGCTGCTGTCTCACGCAATCAATGACATCGAAGGCTTCGCTGCCAACGTCACGAAGCGCTGCAACCGGGTATCCCGGCAGAAGATAGGCCAACGTGAAGTCTCCACCTTTGTCAGCGGCGACAACATTTCCGTGCTCCTGGTCTATCCAGCGGCGGGCGTGCCGGGAAGCGACAGCGTCATACTCGGGGGTTATGCTGAGGTGGTGGAAGCTGAGCAAAGGTAGGGTGGGTTAAGCGCCCCGATGTCGCATCGGGGCGCGAACCCACCAAATGAAATGACGAATGACGACCCCCGACTTGATCGGGGGCGAATGACGAATCAATCACCCTTGCCCGAGTGCAGCGGGCGCCATGAAGGATGAAAATGTCACCCTGAGCCGGAGCCCTGAGCGAAGCGAAGGATTCTTCGACTCCGACTCGTCCCGATAGCATCGGGACTCGTCTTCGCTCAGAATGACAATTTCATCCTTGATTGTCCCGACTGGTCGGGATGGGTGATTGTTTGGCACTTGGCGCCTGGAATTTCGGATTTCTGGTTGTGGTGGGTTGCGCTCGCAGTCCGGAGGGATGCCGCGTCGCACGTCTTATCGATGGACGGTTGCCCGGCAGGGAATGGTATGTCTGCTCGCTTCGCCCACCGCTACGAACTTCGCCACCCCCGCTCCGCAAAGCGGAGCGACTACACCACCACCTGACACCTACTTGACAAACAGGCGTGGCAGTCTGTTAAAATGCGTCCGACAAACGGCAACTGGTTACCGTTGTCGCACCCCCAGGTGCATCTTACAACTTAATATTTCAGGAGGTCCAAATGTCCGGCATCCACGAAAATTCCCGCTCCACCACGGGGACCGTGACCCGGTCGCGAGACATCTCCCCTGTGAGTGGTATGTGTCCCATCTGCGTGAGGGAGTGCACGTTCCTCTGCGAGATCGGTAAGTCTGCCTTCCGCGGCAGAGAAGTCCTCTACCCCAACCCCGAAGAGTTCGGCAAGAGCACCCAGGCTTCCAACAAAGACTACTATCTGGACTGGTCCCATTTCCAGATCAACGTGGAGGTCCGGGGCGCCAAAGGCATCGAAGCCGACTCCGATAAAGCCATCTTTCCCAATGTCGACATCTCCACCACCGCCGGCGGCGTCCCCTTGAAAGTGCCGGTCATCGTCGCCGGGCTCGGCTCGACCGCCGTCGCCAAGAACAACTGGCCGGCCCTCGGCATGGGCACCTCGCTGTCCGGCACCATCATGACCGTCGGCGAGAACGTGTGCGGCATGGACCCCGACGCCAAGTTCGATTCCCAGGGGAAGGTCATCTACTCCAAGGACCTCAAGTTCCGCGTGGACACCTACCGGAAAACGTGGGATGGGAAACACGGCGATATCGTCATCCAGACCAACGTCGAAGACCAGCGGGCCGGCGTCGATGTCTATGCCCTCAAGAGCCTCGGCGTCAACATCATCGAACGGAAATGGGGGCAGGGCGCCAAGGCCATCGGCGGCGAAGTCCGCATTTTCGACCTGGACCGCGCCCTGATGTTGAAGAACCGGGGCTACATCGTTCTCCCCGATCCGGAAGACAAGGCCGTCCAGGGGGCCTTCAAAGGAGGCGTCTTCAATAGCTTCGAGCGGCACAGCCGCGTCGGCATGCCCCAGGAGAAAAGCTTTGTCGAGGACATTGCCTGGCTGCGCTCCCAGGGCGCCAGGAAGGTCTTCCTCAAGACCGGCGCCTACAACGTCGAGGCCGTGGCTTTCACTCTCAAGTGCGCTTCCCAAGCGAAGATCGACCTCTTGACCTTCGATGGCGGCGGCGGCGGCACCGGCATGAGCCCGGTACCTATGATGCAGGAGTGTTCCACCCCGACCCTTTACCTCTATGCCCAGGTCATGAAAGGCATCGAAATCCTGAAGAAACGGGGCAAACATATCCCGGATATCGCCTTCGCCGGAGGCTTCGTCAACGAGACCCAAATACTGAAGGCCATCGCCATGAGCAATCTGGGCGATGGGCATGGCCCCTATATCAAGACCATCGCCATGGCCCGGGCGCCAATCACCGCCGCCATGAAAGCGGACTACTTTGTGGAGCTGGCGGCCCGCAACGCCCTGCCCGGCAAATTCGGCCAGTTGTACGGGACCAGTCCGGAGAAATTCTTTGTTTCCACCACCGAACTGTCCCGCAGCAACGGGCACAACGGCCACAAGCTCGGATCCGAGGTGCCGTGGGGCGCCGTGGGAATCTACACCTACTTCGTCGACCGCATCGGGACCGGACTGAAGCAACTAATGGCCGGCTGCCGCAAATGGAAGCTGGACCTACTCGACCGGAACGACGTTTGCGCTTTGACCGAACATGCGTCTAAAATAACAGGTGTCCGTCCCGTTTGGGACATCGACGAGAACGCCTTTGAGAGGATACTCGAGTTCTAGTGGCCAATTCCAGAAGAAGCCAGGATGTCACGCAAAGACCCTTCGACTTCCCCTTCGCTCTGCTCAGGGCTTCGGCGGGTGACAGCCAACCGACCTGTCAGGGTAGCAGCCAACCAACCTGTCATGGTAGCAGCCAACCAACCTGTCATTCTGAGCGAAGCGAAGAATCTTTTCGGGGATCCCAGCAGTTCCCCACCAGAGCTCAATAACATGCCCGGCTTTGCTAACCCGGATGTCGAGCGCAAAGCCATCGCCATCCTGAAGGTACTGAAAGACGCACCGGAGCCCCTGGGCGCCAGGGTGATCGGCCGCGCCCTGGAAAACGAAGGTGTATACCTTACCGAAAGGGCGGTCAGGTACCACCTGAAGATCATGGACGAGCGCGGCCTCACCCGGCTCCTGGGCCGGGATGGCAGGATGCTCACCGACATGGGCCGGGAGGAGTTGAAGAACGCCCTGGTCCAGGACAAGGTGGGCTTTGTCATATCCAGGATTGAACGCCTGGCTTTCCTCACCAGCTTTGACCCGGTTAAGAAGACAGGTCAGGTGATCATCAATACCACCTTCTTCCCCGAGAACGCTTTCAAAGACGCCCTTCAGTCAATGAAGAC
Organism: Chloroflexota bacterium; assembly: GCA_016210565.1. GTDB lineage: Bacteria > Chloroflexota > Dehalococcoidia > JACQUA01 > JACQUA01 > JACQUA01. The sequence goes on along the minus strand of JACQUA010000098.1, from coordinate 34,859 downwards.
CACCTTTTCGGAGGGCCTCTGCGTCAGCGACCTCGTGACCGTGGCCCGGGCCGGGGAAAGAATCGGGGGCGTCATGGTCCCGGAAGGCAGGGTTGGCTTTGCTACGGTCTGCAGCATCACTATCAACGGCGCGTTGCTGAAAGCCGGCGTCCCCATGGACTCCAGGTTCGGCGGCATCCTCCAGCTCAAGAACTCGGTCCCCTTCCGCTTTATCGAGATAATCAGCTACGATGGTTCTTCCCTGGACCCCTCGGAAATATACATTCGCGGCCGGATGACCAGCGTCGGCCAGGCCGCCGCCACCGGAAACGGCAAGATCCTGGCCAATTTCCGTGAGATACCCGCGGTATGCCGGGATACCGCCCGGGGGGTGATCGATAGCCTCCGCGCCGCCGGGATTAAGGGCATGATCGTGATGGGCAATACCAGCGAAGAGCTGTGCGAACTGCCCGTGGCGCTGAACAAGGTGGGAGTGGTCCTCCTGGGCGGCCTGAACCCGGTGGCTGCGGCGGCGGAGGCCGGCTTTCCCTGCGATAACACCGCCATGAGCGGGACGATAGAGTACGACAAGCTGGTCCCCTTCCGGGACCTGGCGAAGTGAATTCCCTTTCCCTCTCCCTCGATGGGAGAGGACTAAGGAGAGCGTGCTTCATCTCTCCTCTCCCTTGATGGGCATGGGCGCTAACCTGAGCCAGCGGTCTAACGAGAAACCACGAATGGACACGAATTAACACGAACGGGTAGGTGAGTAACTGCCACGCTGATGCCGAGTATTCCGATCCTGCAAGGGATGCACCGCATCAACCGCAGCTACATGCCCTATTCCCCCAAACTCCTCCTCACGTTGGTGGAGGCGTTGCCGCCCGATTCCATGTTCACCGTCCTCGGCATGGCCAACGATGAGCTGCCAGCCACCACGCATGCCATCCTTTTCGGGGGTCATCTGCGCGTGGGTTTTGAAGACAACCTCTACTACAAGAAGGGACAGCTTGCGGAGAGCAACGCCCAGCTAGTGGCCAGGGCCGCGCGCATCGCCCGGGAACTGGGATACGAAGTAGTGGGCCCGGCGGAAGCCAGGCGGATGCTGGCCATACCGCCTTTGGCGAACTAATACAAGCGCACTAAATAATGACGAATAGTCTCACACAAAGGCTCAAAGGGCACAAAGAAAACCTGCCTTGCGGACTCGCTCAAGACCAGGACACCGTATTTTACTGTTTCGTGTCCTTTGTGTCTCTGTGCGCTTGGTGTGAAAACGTGCCCCTTTCTCACTAGTGGGCGATGCGGCATATGCTATTGCGTTTGTATTAGGACAAAATGACACAATAAATAGTGCATCGTGGTAACAACGGCAAAACATGGACTTTTTACCGGAGAGGACGCCCATAAGTTCACTTTTCAACCACAGATAACAGTTTGCATTCGTTTTTGACACCCCTTTCTCGCCGTGCTAAAATAACATGCCTTGTTTTCTTGACAAGGCGCTTCTTCGTCTTGACATGCTTCTTGTCTTGAACCGGAGATAGTGCAGGGGAAACCACCCCGAGCAGCCAGCATTTGTCCTCCCCGGCGCTATCAGGGAGCCCCGACCCGGCAACCGTGCCGTCCAGGATTCGGATTAGAGAAGCGGCTTGATTGAGACTGACCCAAATCATGCATGTCCTATCTGAACTCTACATTCTTCGCCACCCCCGCAGGCTAAAGGACCTGCGGCTACCAGCCCGCCCCATTCTCCGCTTTCCCGCAGGCTAAACCGACCCGCCCCGGAATGAGGGCGAACATAAAACTCTATTAGTAATCAGGAGGTAAATAAATCTCATGGTCGAAGCTTTGCTGACTCCGGGTGTGAAGTACGCCAACCTTCTCAAACCCGGGAAGATCAACACCATGACGGTGAAGAACCGCATGAAGTATGCGGCCACCGTAGACAACTTCTGCAACCCCGATGGATCCCTGAACGATCGGGAAATCGCCTACCTGGAAGAGCGTGCTAAGGGCGGCTTCGGGATAGTGACCAGCCAGGGCGGGTTCACCGACCCTCTGGGCAAGGGCTACATGGGCCAGATGGGCCTGCAGAAGGATGAGTTCATCCCCGGCCTGAGGAAGCTCTCCGATGCCATCAAGAAGCACGGCGCCCGCTCCGTTTGCCAGGTCATGCACACCGGACGCTACGCCCACCCCCACGAATACGGCATGGGCGACGCCCCCGTGGGTCCGACGGCCATGCCGGCCAAAATACCGCGCTACCATCCCTGTAGAGAGCTTTCCCTTGCTGAAATCAAGCAGATCGTCGAAGACCACGGCCAGGCCGCCCGCAGGATCAAGGAAGCAGGATTTGACGGAATTGAACTTTGCGGTATCGTTGGCTACTTGATTGCCGATTTCCTTTGCGCCTGGTCCAACAAGAGAACCGACGAATACGGCGGCACGCTGGAGAAACGTGCCAGGTTCTACATTGACATTCTGAAGAGAACCCGGCAAGAAGTCGGCCCGTCCTATCCCATCATCTGCCGCATCAATGCGACCGACCACATGGAAGGCGGCAATACCGAGGAAGAGTACGTTCAGATCGCCAAGTGGCTCGTCCAGAACGGCGCCGACGCTCTGAGCCTGACGGTGGGCTGGCACGAGTCCAGTGAACCGGCGATCACCATGGAAATCAAACCCGGCCACTGGCTCTACCTGGCGAAACACATCAGGGAGGAACTCAAGGCGGTCAATCTCAACGTTCCTACCATGATGGCCTACCGGCTGAACCGGCCCGATGTCCCGGATAAGGCCATTGCCGATGGCATCATCGACTACTGGGAAATGTGCCGCCCGGGCATTGCCGATCCGGAGCTGCCCAAGAAAGTGACCCAGGGGCGTCCCGAGGATATCTGCACCTGCCCCGCCTGCAACCTGGGCTGCTTCGAAAGGATATTCTTCGACAGCACCATGAGCTGCATGGTCAACCCCAGGGTCGGGCGCGAATACGAAGAGGCCGCCAAGATCAAGACCGCCCGCAAGAAGAAGACTATCATCGTGGTTGGCGGCGGACCTGCCGGCCTGGAAGCCGCCAGGGTGGCCGCGCTCCGGGGGCACAAGGTGACCCTGTACGAGAGGAGCGACCGGCTGGGCGGGCAAATGAATCTGGCCGGGGCCACTCCCCACTGCCAGGACTGGAATTACGTGACCGGCTACTACGCCAACCAGTTGAAGAAACTCGGCGTTACGGTCAACCTGAACACCAGGGTAAACGCTGATCTTATCAACAAAGAGAAACCCAATGCCGTCATCCTGGCCACCGGCGCCCGGCAGGCGCGCCCGAGCATACCGGGGTCCGACCGGAAGAATGTGGTCATGGCCTTCGACGTGATCCAGGGCAAGGCCCAGACAGGCAACGAAGTCCTGGTCTGGGGAGGCCGGGCCACCGGCCTTCAGACCGCCGAGCTGCTGGCTTCCCAGGGCAAGAAAGTGACCATCGTTGAAGAGGCCAAGAGACTCGGGCGCGACGTGAACGCCTTCAACATCTGGGGCTTCCGCCACCGCCTGGGCAAGGCCGGCGTCAAGCTGATGCTGGAGTCCAAGGTGGAAAGCATCGGTGACGCTGGCGTCGTCGTGGCCAAAGCCGACGGAACGAAACAGACCGTCAAGGCTGACAGCGTTATCGTAGCCGCCGGGATGGAGGCCGACAAGACCCTTCTCGAAGAGTTGGGCCATATGGCTGAAGTCGAAGAAATACAGTCCGTAGGCGACTGTGTGGCGCCGCGCAAGACTTACAATGCCATCCATGATGGCTTCCGCGTCGCCGTATCCATCTAACCCGCGCTGTCCTCTCTACCCCGGTGGAGAGAGTTAGAGTGAGGGGGGGTGCACTTCACCCTCTCCTTTATCCTCTCCCATCGAGGGAGAGGACACCTCAAGCGCCTCCCCGCTTGACCCGCCAGAGGCCCCGCATGAATCATGCGGGGCCTCTTTGTTTTGTCCTGCATCTTCCCCTCCCCCTTTGAAAAAGGGGGATTGAGGGGGATTTGAAGCTTCGTCGGGTGGCTGAAGCGAGCCGACACGCCATACCCGGCCGTCCGGGCGACCTGGGCCGGGATGCACGGGCTGGTACACCTCCGTCTCGCGAGCGCAACCCACCAGGGGCGGGGATGCGAATCTCTAATCTGTAATCGGGACGTGGTGGGTTCCGCGCGCAAACGGAGAGCGGCCATCGGCCGCGCCAGGCGGCGTGCGCTTCACCCACCCTACGCCCGGCCACCTCCCCCCCCACAGGCTAAAGACCTGTCCGCCTTGCCGACTCTCGCAGAGCGGAGCGGCTACACCACCCTGCTCAAACTACCCACAAACCGCCGTCAAAATGTACCAGAGCTTGCTTTTTGACATACCACGATTTATAATAACTTTACTTTTCCCTGACAAATTGCAATCAGGCCGTAACCCGTTATTCCCCTAACTCGTCCCTCGATCACCGGCTAACCTGTTAACCCGACCCGTTAACCTGTTAAGCACCCGCCATCCTGTTATCCGGCAACCAGTAGGCCAGTCACCAGCACCCGGTGTCCTGTAATCCTGTAACCCGGTAACCTCCGTAACCCGTCAACCAGAGCGACAAGCGGCCCGTTCCCCGGTAGCACAGGCCACCGTGCCTGCAAGCCATGGCCACGGTACCACAGGCCACCGTGCCTGTGCGCCATGGCCACAGTACCGCAGGCCACCGTGCCTGCGAGCCATGGATTTTGAACAAGACGGACTGAAACTGTTGCACACGTATGCTACGTCTCCGATTCGTGCTCAAACATTGGTCATTTCGCGTAATAAGTCAGCGTCTCGAAGTCTGGGGCTCACAGGCACGGTGGCCTGTGCTACCACAAGAGGAAGGAGGTGTACTGACATCCTGAACTGTAATTCCCCGTAGACAAGTTAATAAAGGGAGGTGAATCTCAGCCTCATGACCACCGCAGTTAGCTCGGACAAAAAACTCTTCTTTGACGAACTGGTGAAGGTAGTCGGCAGGGACTGGGCATCCATGGACAAGGAAGACATCCTTCCCTACTGCCGGGATGAAGTCTCCCAGGCCCTCAAGGTTTACACCGCAGATTATGTGGTGATGCCGGCCGACGTGGAAGAAGTCCAGGCTGTTGTCAGGTTAGCCAACAAGTACAAGGTACCCATCTACCCGTACTCGTTCGGCGTTAGCATCAGCAGCGCCGCCGTCCCCCGCAACGCCGGAATGATGCTGGTTACCAGGAGAATGAACCAGATCCTGGAAATCAACGAAGAGACCATGACCGCCACCATCGAGCCTGGAGTCACCTGGTCAAAACTAATCTACGAACTCAACCTCAAAGGGTACGAGGTGCTGCCGCTGGGCGGAGGCCCGCACAGCGGAAGCCTGGTGGGCAATTTTGTGCTGGGTGGCGGCAATACCGGCGGCATCGACATGAACGAGGAGGTCTCCATCGAAGTGGTCCTACCCACCGGAGAGCTCCTCAGGACCGCCTCCGCCGGTTTCATTGGACACGAGAAGATAAACCCCTACGTCAGGGTCGCCTGGGGCCCGAACCTGACCGGCCTTTTTAGAGGCTCCCTGGGCTGGTTCGGCGTCGTGACCAAACTCCTCCGCCGCATCTATCCCCTCCAGAAGATCCAGGACCGCATCGAAATCGCCTTCGACGATTTCACGGATTGCGTCATCGGCATGCGCGAGATCGTCAAGCTCGGCATCTGCCGCCAGGTCTATGGGCTGGACCAGGCGCAGATCGCCATCATCGGCGCCACGCCGGAACTCTGCACCCAGCCGGAAGAGTACTGGAAATTCGAACAAACGCTTCCCAAGTACATGGTCATCGCCAAGACCAACTGCCATCTGGAAGAGCAGAAGGATATCTACCGCAAGATAATCCTGGCTAAAGCAGCCGAGTACAAGGGCCGGCTGGTAACATTCACAGGCACCACCAAGAAAGCCCTCGATATCATGGAGCAAGGCAGTTCCGACATGGCCGTCCGCTACCTGCGCCACAACCCCCACCTGATGGCCTTCGTCCAGCTTCCGCCGTCCATGCTTCCCGGCGCCAGGAAGAAGACCCTCGAGATCCTGGACAAAATGGATTTCCACATGACCTCGTTCCACAACAAGGTTGTTCCACCCCGCATCTGGCTCTCCCCCTGGGAAAGAAACGAAAGCTGGCTCATGGAGCAGGACATCGAATTCGATCCCCTGGACAAGGTCTCCATAGACAAGTTCCGCAAGTTTATGGTTGTCTTCTTCGACGAAATGGCCAATTACGGCGCCAGCCAGATCAACGCCGCCTTCCTGAGAAGATACGAAGACCGTATGATGCCGACCTACATCAACATGCTCAAAGGCATCAAGAAGATGCTCGACCCCAACGGGATCCTTGCGCCCCGGCAAGTGTTCAAGGATATCTAGGAGTACACCATGTTAACAGAGCAACAATACAGATATACGGTCACCAAGTGCACCAAATGCGGCTCCTGCCGGCTGGCTTACCGCCAGAGCCTCCCCAGTTGCCCATCCGGCTACAAATTCGGCTTCGACAGCTACTATTCACTGGGCCGGATGGAAATAGCCCGCAGCATCCTGGAAGGGGAACTCCAATGGACGCCGAAACTTGCCGAGAGATACTATCGGTGTCTGCTCTGCGGGCAGTGTGACGCCCATTGCTACAACGTGATGGGGCTGAGGCCGCTGGAAGTCCTTTTTGAGATGAGAAGGGAGCTGGTAAGAAGGGGGCTCGGTCCTCTGCCGGAACACCAGCCTCTCATCGAGAGCTTAAAAGCGAACGATAATCCTCACTTCCGAGCCAATAAGGATAGGACGGAATGGGCTAAGGGCATCAAGGCGAAGAAAGTTGACAAGCAAAGCGATGTCCTCTTCTTCGTCGGCTGTGCCGTCGCCTTCGACCCGACCTCGCAGGTCCTCGCCAGGTCCACCGCCAATCTGTTGAACAAAGCGGGTCTCAACTGGGGCTATTTTGGCGAGGAGGAAGTGTGCTGCGGACTTCCCGCCTTCGACGTAGGCGTGGAAGACGAAGTCAAGCGCGTTACCCAGAAGAACGTAGAGAAGATCAAGGCCCTGGGAGTGAAGACTATCGTCACCGACTGCACCGGTTGCTTCAATGTCATCAAGAAGGAATGGCCCAAATACGCCAAACTGGACATTCCCGTCTACCACATTTCCGAATACTCGTGGCAACTGCTGAACGAGGGAAAGCTGAAGATAACCGGGAGGTACGACAAAAAGGTCACCTTCCACGACCCGTGTTTGCTGGGCCGGTATAACGGCGTTTACGAGGCGCCGCGGCAGGTGTTGAAAGCCATACCAGGCCTGAACCTGGTGGAAATGCAGCGGAGCCGCGAAGAGGCCTGGTGCTGCGGGGCCGGCGGCGGGGCGCTCATCAGCTTCCCTGAATGGGCCGCCGAGACGGCTACCCAGAGGCTCGAAGAGGCCGCCAACACCGGCGCCGACGCCATGGTCGTCCCTTCCTGCCCGGAGTGCTGGCTGACCTTCGACATCGCCCTGCACGGCTATGCTGGAGCGGTGAAGATCTTTTCCAACGTCTGGCAGAAAGCGCCAGCCACCCTCAAATTCCTGGGTGTGGCGCAAAAACTCGGCGCACCCTTCCTCAAGCTGCGCAAGAAGGTGGATATCGACGTGGTAGACTCCACCAAACTCTTGGACAGCGTGACCGGGTAAACCCGTAGCGGCACGTTGCACGTGCCATCGCGTTCCCCGTCATTCCCGCGAAGGCGGGAATCCAACGGACACCCGGTGGTGTCGTTACGGGAAACGCCGCCGGCCAGGGGCCGCCGGATGGGTCCGGCAAAACCCCCATCCGTTTCGGAAGCCAAACTGGGAGGCGAAGGACCGGCTACCGCCCCTCGCCTCCCCTCCTTTTCCTTCCAGGACCAAGGAGGAAGCCATGCCAAACGCCATATCGAGCAATGCTGTCAACTGCCATTCGCCCATGACAGGGAATGCCGTCGATGCTGTGGTGGTTGTCTTCGACGACGGCTCGAGCAAGGTCCTCTGCCCGGAGGACAAGACCTGCCATACCGCCGGACTCTGCAACTACCAGCGGGGCATCGAACCAGCGGCAGAGCCTGCGGAGGCCGTCGCCGGGGAGGAAAAGGACCCTATCGGCAGCGTCGAAAGGTCCGCCGGCGCCAGCGGCGTCATCTACATCGAGAAGCCCGAGGAAAGAGACCCCGTGGGCAGCGTCCAGCGGCCCCCCGAAACGGTGCACCAGTTGTCGGACGAAGATATCTTCTACTAGCCGGAGTAGGGTGGGTCAAGCACAGATGGGTGGCGAGGTAGTGGGGCAGCCGTGCGGACCCACCAGGCGGGGCGGCACGGGCGTCCCGCCTGCCTCACCATCCCTCTGCCACGATGGGAGAGGACTATGGAGGGTGCGTTCTGGAAGTGAGAAGTGAGAGGTCGGACATCTCTTCCCACCTCTCGCTTCCCACATCGCGCACCCTGCACGTGAGCGGTGACCCCAAACCGCGCCCCGCATTTTTCGTTGCGGCGGATGTCCTTCAGGCGTAGGGGCGGACTCGTGTGTCCGCCCGCTGCGTCCCTCTTGCCGTTTTGTCAGCCTTGTCCGTTTGCACACTCTCGCACAACGCAGCCTATTCTGGCTGAGAGAACCGCGTCCGACAAAACACCCGGCGAATAGACGTATGGCGGCGAACGAGATTGATGCGATTTGCCGGGCGTTGTATAATTGGACAAACGCCAAACGCCCTTTCCGGTCCGCTCGAATCGTGCTCCAATTCCTTTGCGGCAATAGGAGGCGAGAAGGTGGTTCACCACCCACCGCTTGGTCCGACCATTCCGACACGAAGAATCCGGACTTCCGGCAAGCCCGGACAAAAAGCCTTGACGACATTACTGGCTCTCGGCAGCCTCTTCCTTTCCCTTTCGCCGCTGTTGGTGGCGGTGGACCTGTATGCCGATAACCGACCGGTCGCCGCCCAGGCCGTGACTTCTACTATCCAGGTCGGCGGCGCCGGCCGGTGGCCGGTGTCCCTGGCTATCAACCCCAACACTAACCGGGTCTATGTAGTCAATCAACGGAGTAACAACGTTTCAGTAATTGATGGCTCCACGAACAGCCTGCTTCCGACGGTACGCGTCGGCAGTTATCCCGAGGGCATCGGTATCAATCAAAATACGAACCGCATCTATGTAGCTAACAGGTTCAGCAATAATGTCTCGGTGATCGATGGTGACACCAATTCTGTCACGGCGACGGTGAACGTCGGCACCAGTCCTCGGGGGATTGCCGTCAATCCCGACTCCAACCGCATCTATGTGGCGAATGAAATAGGCAATAGTATATCGGTGATTGATGGTGCCACTAGTAGCATCGTAGCCACAGTGACGGTCGGGGTTTACCCCTTTGGCCCCGTTGACATCGCAGTCAACAGCGCGACTAATCGCATTTATGCAGTCGACGGGCGGAGCAACAACATTTGGGTAATCGACGGCGCCAGCCACACCACAGTGACCACGACCACAGTGAGCGTTGGTACCTATCCCTCTGCAGTCGCCGTCAACCCCCGCACCAACTACATCTACGTCGGAAATGCGTGGCCGAGCCCCAGTATGGTGGTGATTGACGGCACTACAAATAGATTGGTGGCCACGGTGGACGTTGGCCCTTCCGCCACGGGTCCCGGCAGTATTGCCGTCAACGCGAGCACCAACCGCACCTATGTCGGAAACGATGGTACGGTCTCGGTGGTGGATGGCGTCAGCAACACTGTTACAGCCACAGTGCGCGTCGGAGGCGGCGCCCAGGGCGTCGCCATCAACCCTGTTAGCAACCGGGTCTACGTGGCCAACCACGCCACCGTTTCCGTGATTGCCGGCACGACGAACGATATCGTGGCCAAGGTCAGCGTGGGTAGTGGTCCCCAGGACATTGCCGTCAACTCTGTCACCAATCGCATATATTCCGCAAACGGAATGAACAACAGCGTCTCCGTCATTGACGGCGCAACCAACGCCGTGGCGGTGAGGATCGACCTGGGATATGCGCCCGCAGGTATTGCCGTCAATTACACCACGAACCGGATCTACGTGGCGCGTTATTGGGAAAACGTCTCTGTGTTGGGCCACACCGTCTCCGTGATTGACGGGATCAACGATGGTGTGGTGGAGACGGTCACTGTAGGGAGCTGGCCGCGGGCTATTGCTATCAATCCGGTGACGAATCGCATCTATGTAGCGAATGAGTTCAGCGGAACCATTTCGGTGGTTGACGGTGCCGCCAATGCCGTGACTGCCGCAGTCGCGGTCGCCGCTCTACCGTGGGCGGTCGCCGTCAACCCCAACACTGACCGTATCTATGTGGCCAGCTATTATGGTATCGTCTCCGTGATTGATGGCCCGACCAGCAGCGTCGTCGGGTCACTGAGGGTGGGCGCTTATCCGACTGCCCTCGCTGTCAACCCAAGTACCAACCGAATCTACGTCAGCAACAATTCAGACGACACCGTGTCGGTGATTGACGGCGACACCAACACTGTGGCAGCCACGGTGAGGGTGGGCAGCAGCCCCCGGGGCGTAGCCGTTAATGCCAGCACGAATCGCATTTACGTGGCCAATCAAGCGAGCCACACTGTCTCTGTGATTGATGGCGCGAGCAATAGGGTACTCACTACGGTGGGTGTGGGGCGCAGTCCCATCGGCGTCAGTGTCAACCGCGCTACAGATAGTATCTACGTTGCCAACTGGGATGACGATACGGTCTCAGTGATCACAGACCACGGACGCTTGTGGGGCGATGTGAATGGAGACGACGCGGTAGACGCCGGCGACCTTGCCGTGGTAGCGGCATCTTTCAATAGTCCGGCTACCGACTCAAAATTCAATCTTTACGCGGATATCAACGGAGACGGTATCGTAGACATCTTGGACTTGGTGATAGTGGGCGTGACCTTCGGCAAAAGGCGTTAACCGCGAATCTAGCCGCGCTGGTGCGGATAAACGAAACCACAGCGTCCGGGAAGATGCGGCGACGGAGAGAGGAGCACATTGTGCGCCCTCGTCACATCAGGATGGAAACTTCAAAACGTGGCGTGTTCGCCCATTGGCAATCGGCGTCTTTTGCAAAAATCCCCGGATTATTTATATAATAGGGCAGCGATACCGTACATGACCAGAGTAGCACCGAGGTGATAGACACGGTCCACTCCAGACAATCATACCTAGCCTGACTCAAAGTTCTCGAAACCACACCGGGCGCTAAGCGGTCTGGGATGATCGGCGCGCATGGCAGGAACCAAGAAATGACGAGTTAACCCACCGTGCTTGGCCGGGCAGTCGCCGTCATGGATGAAAAGCGCGGCTCTCACAGGCACGGTGGCCTGTGGTACTGTCTATTTTTCGTCATTCTTCCCCGGCTTAGCCTGAGATGGGAGACTACAAAGCCTGAAACCAGGCCAGGACGTCACCCTTTAGATTTATCAGGAGTCGTGTCGTTGAGACAGGACTAACAATAAACAGAAAAGGAGAGAAACTACCAGTGTCCCAGGTCAAGCTTAAGAAGCTCTTTGAGCCAATCAAGATCGGTAATGTCGAAATAAGAAACCGGATCAAGATACCCGCCTTCGCCATCGGCTACGCCGAAAACGGGTTCGTCACCCCCCGGTTGAAGAATTTCTACGAAGCCCGGTCCGTCGGCGGCGCCGGCCTCATCGGAATTGCCTCCACCGCGGCCAGAGTGGCCGAGTTCTCACCCCTGACTGGTTTCTGGGACGAGAAATTCATCCCCGGCCTGAAGGAACTCAGCGGCGTCGTTCACAAACACGGCGCCAAAATCTTCCCCCAGTTCGGCGTTGGCTACGGCTGGTCATTCGGCCCCTATGACGACGTAGTCATCCCCAGTCCCTCCGGCCTGAGTCCCACGGCCGGACGCCAGGAGCTCGCCTTCAGGTTGGGCGCTCCCGGCCGGCAAGTTCCCCGCATCGCGTGCACCAAAGAGCAAATCCGGGGCATCATCGAAGGCTACGGCGACGGCGCCAAACGGGCCCGGGAAGCCGGGTTCGACATGATCGAAGTGATGCTCGGCGCGGGCTACATGCTGTGCCACTGGCTGTCACCCCTGACTAACAAACGAACGGACGAATATGGCGGCTCGTTGGAAAACCGCCTGCGTATCGTCACCGAAATCATTGCCAATATCAAGAGGAAGGCGGGAGAAGATTTCCCGGTTATCACCAAGCTGGCCACCTCCGACCTGGTCTTCGACGCCGGCTACAATCTGGAAGACGCCCAGGAAATGGCCAAGATTCTCGAAAAGGCAGGCTATGCTGCCTTCGACGAGGTTCCCGCCTGGCACGAGTCCACCCACCCTGCCATGAACTGGTACGCCCCGGACGGCGCCTGGGTCCATCTGGCCGAAGCCCTCAAGAAAGTGGTCAAGGTGCCGGTGGCCACCGGCATGCGCATTCCCGATCCCTTCATCGCCGAGCAGGCGCTGGTTGACGGCCGGGCCGACATCGTGGTCTGGGGCCGGGCCTTCATCGCCGAGCAGAACCTGGCCAACCTGGTCAAGGAAGCCAGATACGAAGACATCCGCTCCTGCATTGTCTGCAGCAAGTGCGTGGAGATGGTGGACACGCCGGTCGGCTGCAGCGTCAACCCGCAGGCCGGTAAGGAAGAGCCCTACGCCATCAAACCCGTGGCGGCGCCCAAAAAGGTGCTGGTCATCGGCGGCGGCCCGGCCGGGCTCGAAGCCGCCACCGTCGCCGCCAGGAGAGGTCACAAGGTCACCCTGTGGGAGGCCTCCGACAAACTGGGCGGGCTGCTGAACCAGGCCACGGTCCCGATGCACAAGGAACATCTGGCGGAATTCATGAGATACCAGATCACCCAGGTCGGCAAGGCCGGGGTCAACGTACAACTTAAGAAGAAGGCCGATCCCCAGGACGTCCTGGATTTCAAGGCCGACTCCGTCATCGTGGCCACCGGTTCGAAGCCGGTTATCCCGGACATCCCGGGCCTAAAGTGGCCTTCCGTGGCCACCGCGCTGGACATTCTCTCCGGCAAGAAGCCGGTGGTCGGCAACGTCGTGATCATCGGCGGCGGCATGGTGGGCTGCGAGACCGCCGAGATGCTCGGACACCAGGGCAAGAAAGTGACCGTCCTGGAAATCCTACCCCGCTTCGCCGTGGACGTGGGGCGTCTTACCCGCTGGAACCTGCTTCTGGACATGAAGAAGTTCGGCGTCAGGAGCGAAGCCAACGTCAACGTCAAGGAAATCACCTTCCTCGGGGTCCGCGGCGTGCAGAACGGCAAATCGGTGTTCTTCGATGCCGATACCATCATCATCGCCGTCGGCATGAAAGCCGATGATACCCTGGCCAAAGCCCTGCAGGGCAAGGTGGCCGCTCTCCACGTGGTGGGTGACTGCGTCAAGCCGAGAAGGCTCATCGACACCACCGACGAGGCCTTCCGGGCCGGACTGGCGGTCTAATCAGCCCGTCATCGGCCTGCCATTGCGAGCGAAGCGAAGCAATCCCCTGGTTGGCTGGCCATCCCGGAGATTGCTCAGCCATCCCGATTCTATCGGGATTCCTCGCAAAGATAGCCCACTTGAGCGGGCGGCCCCTGTGGGGCCGCCCGCTTTTTGTTGGAGCGTGGGGAAAGCCAAAATTGACGTACTGTCTCTCCGTCCACTAAAATAGCTTTCATGAATAACGCTAAGCAAGAAGACAAGGCTGTATATAGATGGTAACCAATTCGAACCTCACCTTACAAGAAGCCGCCAACAGGTTCCTGGCCGCCTTTTCCGCGGATGACAGGGCCAAATTGAGCCAGGAAACCAATCGTTTTCTTCGCTGGTTCGGCCTGAACCACCCCGCTTCAAGCCTCACGCCGCCCGAAATAGGCAACTACGCGGAGCAGGTGGCAAGGGGCGGAGGCGACTACCTGAAAAGGCTGGAACCGGTCAAGAGCTTCCTGAAGTACCTGCAAAAGCAGGGCATCACCCCCGCCAACCTCTCCGTCCACCTCAAACCACCCCCCGCCCCGGCCAAGACCTCCAAAGGCAAGCGCCGCCAAACCCCGACAGTACCCAAAGTCCTCACCGCCGAGGGCCATGCCGAGCTGAAATCCCAGTTGGAATCCTTGAAAAAGACCGAGGTGCCGCGCTTCACCGAGGAAATCACACGGGCACGGGAAGACAAGGATTTCCGGGAAAACGCGCCCCTCGATGCGGCCCGGGAGGCCCTGGCCCATGTCCAATCAAAGATACAGGAACTGGAGGCGACTCTGAAGTCAGCGGTCATTGTTGGGGAACAGGAGCCGGCTGCCAAAGCCACCATCGGCAGCACTGTCTTTTTGAAGAACGAGAGCACCGGCGAAGCGCTTCAGTTCAAACTCGTGGACGCCCGCGAGGCCGACCTGGCAAAGGGAAAAATCTCCTTCGTGTCACCCCTGGGCAAATCGCTTCTGGGGAAATCTCCCGGCGACATAGTGGAGGTGAACGCTCCCATCGGCATCCTCCACTTCCGCATCGAAACCGTGGGCAGCTAACGCCGGTTCTTATCCCCCTTTGAACAAGGGGGATAAAGGGGGACTAAGGGGGATTCGGGAACTCTCCGTCGAGGCTCGATGAAGCTCCTGAACGAAATAGCAACATTCCCGAAATCGGTCTCTCACAGGCACGGCGGCCTGTGGTACCGGCGCTGAAAGGAGGAATACCATGGTGGACTTCAACAACGTTAATACCTCCGGCCTCGAAAAGGCCATCGCCGAAGCCCGCGCCGACAGGAGCAAGGCGAAACGTCTCCAGAAGGTCAGCGGGCAGTGGCTCTTCCAGCCCGGAGGACCTCAGTTCAGGGCGGAAATCAGCCACGAAGGCGGCAAGACCGTCCTCGAGGCGGACGGACCCAGCGGCATGGGCGGCCAGGGCACACGCCCCGGTCCCCTCCACTACTGCCTCTACGGCATCCTCTCCTGCTACACCAGCATCTTCGTGGTCACCGCCAGTTCCATGGGCATAAAGCTGAAGAAAGTAACTTCTCAGGCCGAAGGGGACCTCAACTTTTCCCAGGTCTACGGCCTGTCCCGCGAGCCCATCATCGAAGAGGTACGCATATTCCTGCAGGCGGAAGGCGACGCGCCAAAAGAAGAGATAGAGGAAGCCGAGCGCCAGGCGCGCGACCGTTGCCCCGCGGTGTACGGCCTGACGGAGCGCATCAAGTTACAGACCAAACTGGACTATTCCCGCATCTAGCTATCAGCTATCAGCTAACAGCCATCGGCTATCGGCCATTGGCTGTCAGACATCAGCTATCAGACGTCACCTATTGCGGGGCCGGCGCCGAGCGCCGAATGCCGACTTCTGACTTCCGGGAGGTTTCCATGCTCATCAAGCAATTCGTCGTGGAAGGACTCGGCAACAGCTCTTACCTGGTCGGCTCCCCGGAAGACCGGGTGGCCGTCATCATCGACCCCCAGCGCGACGTTGATATCTACCTCAACGTGGCCAGGGAACTCGGTCTTGCCATCACCCATGCCCTGGAGACGCATCTCCACGCCGATTTCGTTTCGGGAAGCCGTGAGCTGGCGGCGCGGACCGGCGCCCACATCGGCGCCAGCGCGGCGGGCAACCTCCAGTTCCATCACCTCTCCTTGAAAGAGGGCGACCGGCTCAAGACGGGCAAGCTTGCCATCCAGGTACTGGAAACTCCCGGGCACAGCCCGGAGCACCTCAGCTTCCTTGTCAGAGAAGAAGGGAGCAAGGAGCCCGCGGCGCTCTTCAGCGGCGGGGCCCTGATTGTTGGAGGCGCCGCCCGCACCGATCTCCTGGGCCATGAGCACACCCATTCCCTGACCCACCAGCTCTACCACACCCTGCACGATAAGTTGATGCCTTTGCCGGACGAGACCAGGGTCTACCCCACCCACGGGGCTGGTTCCTTCTGCATCGCTTCCGAAGAGGGCGAGGAGAAGAAGCGCGCGACCACTATCGGCCAGGAAAGGCAGCACAACCGTCTTCTCAAGGCCGCTTCGGAAGAGGATTTCATCAAAGTCGCCCTGGAAGGGCTGCCATCCTACCCCGATTACTTCCGCCGCATGGCCGCGGTCAACCGGAAGGGTCCCAGAATCCTCGGCGACCTCCCCATCCCACCACCGCTGCCGCCCCAACGCGTAAAAGGGCTGCTGGACAAAGGGGCGATCGCGGTTGACGCCCGTCCATTCAGGGATTTTGCCCGCGGGCATATTCGCGGGGCTTACAGCAACCCGTTGCGCGACTCTTTCGCTACCTATCTTGGATGGGTCGTGCCTCCGGAGCATCCCCTGATTATTGTCCCCCAGAGCGAGGAGAAACTGGAGGCCATCGTCCGCCAGGCCATCCGTGTGGGCTACGACGACCTCGCCGGATACCCCGAGGGTGGCATGGAGGCCTGGCAGCAGGCCGGTTACCCGGTGGAAACGGTGGAGTTGACCACCCCCGAGGAGGTCTACCAGGAGATGCAGAAGAAAGCCGTGGCATTGCTGGACGTCCGCGAAGAGTCGGAGTGGGCCACCGGCCACGTCCCGGGCGCGCTGCACATCGAACTGGGCGAATTGGAGAAACGCATCGCCGAAGTCCCGGCCGACGCCGCGTTAGCCGTGACCTGTTCCCTGGGCAACCGTTCCAGCACAGCCGCGAGCATTCTGAAGCGCCGGGGCTTCAAAGATGTCAGGAACCTCGCCGGCGGGATGACCGCCTGGAAAGACGCCAAACTGCCCCTCGTCAAGGCTCCGTAGCGGCACGCTGCCGCGTGCCCCGTAGGACAGGCGTCCCTGCCTGTCCAGACGTAGGGTGGGTGAAGCGCGCACGGCCAGATGCGGACGAACCTTCGTCGCTGTTGCGCGCGGAACCCACCACATCCCCAGACGGAAGCGCACCATGCGTGATCCTGGCCCGGGATGCGCCTGGACCCACTTCCCGGTGTGGTGGGTTACGCTCACAGGGCGTAGGGACGCCAGTCGGCGCGTCTTATCGATGAATGCCAGGCCAACCAGGGTATGGAGGGTCAGCCCGCTTCCCCCACCCTACGGACCTGGTAGCGGCGCACGGTGTGCGCCGTCATTGCGAGTCCCGACCGCACCGGGACGAAGCAATCCCATGGCATTCCAGTCAAGCAGTCTGGGCCATCTCGGGATAGTCAGTACCAAATCGCCTTTGGTCGTATACGGGTGCTTCACGCCCTTCAATGGGCCTTCGAATCCGAGCTTGTGAAGCCGCCTGACCAACTCAGCCCAGGAAACCGGCGAAAGTTCAGGCACGAACTTCCAGTCTTTTGGGTTCTGTTCCTGCTGAAGTTCGTATTCAATAGTTTCCGCGCTCAAGTCCTGCTCGCGAAGCCACATAATCCCCCCATAGGCAGCTTTCACGCGACGGAAGCGAAATCATCTCTTTGAATTGGCCGAGACGGCTCACGGGCAACAATGTATAATATCGCATGGGCATCGACCCATGCCAACGGCCCGGGAAACAGCCACTGGCACACCCAACGGACGCGCAGAATACGGCCCCCACTGGCTGGTACGCCTGTGCTGCTACTCGGGGAATTGCATGGAGACAAGATCATGAAAACGAAGAATATCCGGCAGCAGGTAACTTTCAAGGCCAACCCGCATGATGTCTTCGAGACCCTGATGGACTCGTCAAAGCATTCCAGGATCACTGATTCGGTGGCCAAGATCAGCCGGAAAGTCGGCGGGAAATTCAGCGTCTGGGACGGGGGGATCGAGGGGATCAACCTGGAACTGGTCCCCGACAAGAAGATCATGCAGTCCTGGCGCACCAGCGAGTGGCCCGCGGGCCATTATTCCACGGTGACATTCTCGTTGAAGGAAGTGGACGCGGGCACACGGCTGACGCTCACCCACACGGGCATTCCGGAGAACGACTACGAGGGAGTCAAGCAGGGCTGGCGGGATTTCTACTGGGAGCCGATGAAGGAGATGCTGGAAAAGAGTTAACCACGAAACACACGAAGGACACGAAAGAGGAACCCATTATCCGTTTTTCGTGCTTTTCGTGACTTTCGTGGGTACGTACCTGTGCCGGGAACCAGCCTCTGTGAATTGCTAATTACGAAACACGCGAAGGAAAAGCCTACCAGTTCTTGAGTACAGCGCCTTTGCCGTCCCTGAAGCGGCCAGCAATCCCAAACACGAAATCGATCAGAGCCCACATGCCCACTGGAATGAGCTGGAAAAGGCCCACCATGATCCAGGCAGTCGCCGCTCCGACGATTCCCATTATCAGCATTATGACCCCCGTCCCAATCGTCCCTGCATAGAAGCGATGCACTCCAAACCCGCCCAGGAAGAAACTCAACAACACAAACGCCAGCCGGGATTTGGAGGAAACATTCCCCGCTACCTCCGCCCCTTTCTTCAGAGTCCCTCCGCATTTCACACATACCTCGGCGTTGGGACTGGCCGAAGCCCCGCAGTTCCAGCAAAACGCTGTCGACGCGAAGGGCCTGGCGCCACAACCGGGACACATGATCGCCTGCTCTGCTACTGCCTTGCCACAATTGGAACAAAACACGTTGCATCCTCCTTAAATTTGAATCCGCAGAACGGGGAAACCAAACGTTGACCTCCCACCCTAGCCGATTTGTTATACCACGCCTGTCAACCGGTTCCGGCGCACCCGCAATTCAGATACAAACTGAATCCGGGTCCAGGACGGGCGCTCCGCTGGCGGGCGAACCCATGGGTTCGCCCCGACGGGACATGCGGCAGCGAGCTGCCGTGCCGCTACGGGACACAGGCGGGACGCCTGTGGCACCGGCTGGTCAAGCAACCCGCAGGCAGGGACGCCTGCGGCACCCTCACTCCCACATCTCGCGGATGCGGTCGGAGATATTCAGGCGTAGCGGCGCAGATGCCCCTGGGACATCCGCGCCGCCACGCCCATCCCCCGCCACCACGCAGTCCATCGTGGCTGTTACCTCGCTGGTGAAGAACCTGGAGCACTGGGCATAGCTGTGATTGTCAGAAATACCCGCCGATTTGTGGTAGTACCGCAGCGGCCAGAGCACATAGAGGAAGTCCCGGGCGCGGGTCATGGCCACATAGGCCAGCCGCAGCTCCTCCTCGATCTCCTGCTCGCTGCCGGTGGCCATGTCCGACGGGAGATTTCCATCGGCGGCGTGTATCAGGTAGACCACGTCCCATTCCAGCCCTTTCGCCGAGTGGATGGTCGATAGCACCAGCCAGTCCTCGTCTTTGTAAGGGGGGCCGGCCAGGTCTCCCGTAGACAGCGGCGGGTCAAGCACCAGCTCGTCAAGGAACTGCCGGCGAGAGCCGTATTTCCGGGCCAGTTCTCCCAGGTGCTTGATATCATTGGCCCGGGGCGCGGGGTTTTCGTATACCCGTTCCATCACGGGCAGATAAAACCGTTCGATTCTTTCGATTTGCCCGGAAGGACCATCCGATTCCATTCCCTTGAGGTCTCTGACCAGGTCGGCCAGCCCCCTGATATCATCGACTGCCGCCGCCGGGGCCGCGAACCCGGCCAGAGAAGACGGGTCTCCACCGGACAGCCGCATATGCTCGAAAGCCGCCGCCGCGGTAACCGGACCCACCCCGCTCAGCAATTGCAGTACCCGGAACCAGGCCACCTGGTCATGCGGATTCTCCATGACCCGCAGGAACCCGATCAGGTCCTTGATATGGGCCATTTCCAGAAAACGCAGGCCGCCATACTTGTGGAAGGGGATGTTGCGGCTCGATAGGGCCAGCTCCAGCGAGTCGGAATGGGACGCCGTCCGGAAAAGCACTGCCTGTTTGCGCAGAGCGATTCCCTGCTCGCGGTGCTGGAGCACGTTCCTGATGACCGTTTCGTCCTGCTCACTCTCCCCGGCGCAGGTGATCAGTTGGGGGCGCTGACCGCCTTTGCGCTCCGACCACAATTCCTTCGAATAGCGTTCCCTCGCCCGGGCGATAACCCGGTTGGTCGTATCGAGCACAGGCTGCAAAGAGCGGTAGTTCTGCTCCAGGGTGACGATCCTGGCTCCCGGAAACTCCGCCGGGAAGTCCAGCATGTTCCGCACCGACGCGGAGCGAAAGCTGTAGATGCTCTGGGCATCGTCTCCCACTGCGGTCAGATTATTGTTCTGGCGCCGCATGCCCCGGAGGATGCCCGCCTGTACCGGGTTGGTATCCTGGTACTCATCCACCAGGATATGGTCGAAGCGGCTTCCGATGTCCCGCGCCACGCTTTCGTCCTGGACCAGGTGGTACCAGTAGAGCAGGAGATCGTCATAGTCGAGCAAACCCTGGCGCTGCTTTCGCAGAACGTACTCGCGGAAAAGCTGCTTCAGCTCCTCCTGCCAGGTCAGGCACCAGGGGAAATCACGCTTCACAACATCTTCCAGGCTGCCGGCGCCGTTGACCCGCCTTGAATAGATGGCGAGACAGGTGGCCTTCTGCGGAAAACGCCTGTCTCTGGAAGAAAACGAAAGGTCGTTGCGGACGACGTTCAGAAAATCTTCGGCGTCGGAGCGGTCGAGGATGGTGAAGTCCGGCGACAGTCCGGCTTGCCGAGCGTAGATTCGCAACAGGCGGTTGGCGGTGGCGTGGAAAGTCCCACCCCAAACACGTTTGGCCAGAGACGGCTCCCCGCTCACCAGGGAAGCCGCCCTCCTCAGCATCTCGTCGGCGGCGCGCCGGGTGAACGTAAGAAGCAAAATCCGGTCAGGAGGCACCCCCTGAGAGACCAGGTAGGCAACGCGCGACACCAGGGTCAGGGTCTTGCCCGTCCCCGCGCCCGCCACCACGAGCAGGGGGCCGTCGCCGCAGGTCACCGCCTCGCGCTGCGCCGGGTTGAGATCGGAAAGCCACTTCGGGCTGACGGCTTGCATCGGTTTCAGGCTATTATACCTGCCGGTCGAGCAAACTGACAAACGCACCACGTCCCAACCCGTAGCGGCTTGATTTATCCAGCTTTGGTGCGGGTTTGATAAATCAAGCCGCTACGGGTTGGGACGTGGCTTTCTTGACACCCTGTAGATTGCGGTGATAGACTTGAAGCCTGTAACCGCATGGCTTTAGCCTGCGTAACGGCGCACCCGTAAAGGGTGCGGCTGCGGCGAGCCGCTTTCCCATGTTCAAAAGAGTCGGCATTTACTACCATCCCCTGATAGAAGCTGCCAGGCCGCTGATGCTCCGGCTGGAAAGCCTCATCGAACGCAGCGGCGCCGCCTGCTGGACCTGCTCGGCCTGGGAGGCGGAGAAATCCCTGGGGCTCCTGGCGGGCACGGAACTGGTTTTGAGCCTCGGCGGCGACGGCACCATTCTGCGGGCCGCCCGCGCCATCGCCCCCCGCCGGATACCCATACTGGGAATCAACCTGGGGAAACTGGGATTCATGACCCAGCTCGACCCATCCGAGGCCGTCGAGAAACTGCCCCATTTCCTCCATGGCGAGGGCTACCAGGAAGAGCGCACCATGCTCCAGGCCGAATACCTGCCTGAGCCGGGAATGTCGGTCCAGTCTTTTCATGCTCTTAATGACGTCTTCGTAGGCCGGGGACGTTCCACCCGGGCCATCGAAATCAAGGTGACCATCGACGGCGAACCGCTGAATACCTACAAGACCGACGGCGTTATCGCGGCGACCGCTACCGGCAGCACAGCCTACACGCTGGCTGCGGGAGGCCCTATCCTGCACCCCCAGGCCAGGGAAATCGTCCTGCAGCCGGTGGCGCCCCACCTCAGCCTGCACAACGCCCTCGTGCTACCCCATACCGCGGTGATAGAACTGGAAGCGCGGTCGGAGCGGGGAGCGCTTCTCGGCATCGACGGCCAAATCGACCTCGACCTGAGAAACCATTCTGTGGTCACGGTCCGCCTGTCCGAGGACTCGACCATCTTTCTGAAAGACAAACCCACTTCCTTCTGGTACCGCACCCTGATGAAGAAACTCCAGGGCAGAAACGAGAACCCCCATGCCCGCCAATAAGCTAAAAATCGAAAAGGCCAGGATTGCCGATATTCCGGACATGCACCGGCTCATAAACTACTTCGCCCAGAAAGACGAGATGCTGGCCCGCCCCCTCAGCGAGCTGTATGAGAACATCCGTGACTTCTTTGTGGCCCGTGAGAACGGCAGGGTGGTCGCCTGCGTGGCCCTGCACGTGAGCTGGAGCGACCTGGCGGAAATCAAAGCCCTGGCAGTGGATGAGCGAAAACAAAAGAGCCGCATCGGCAGTTCCCTGGTCAAGGCCTGTATCAAGGAGGCGGAGAAGCTGGGCATGCCCACCGTTTTTTGCCTGACTTATAAGCCGGAGTTCTTTGAAAAGCTCGGGTTCGGCCGGGTGGACATGGAACGCCTGCCTCGAAAAGTGTGGGGCGAGTGCCAGCGCTGCCCCAAGTTCCCCCACTGCGACGAAACAGCCCTTACCATCGGGCTTTCACCACAGACGGCCCCGTGAATTGGAACCACGAATGAACACGAAAGTGGTCTGTCAAGAACTTCGGTGACTAGAGATGGCCCTGGCAGTCCACGACGAATTGAACCGTGCTTTCTCAGGAAAAGCGGCTTGGTGTTCATTCGTGGCTTAGGTGGGTGACCGGGTTTGCTACAACTATTTGCTAAGAGACCCTTATCCATGAAAACAAACAGGATCCTCAACACCAGCAAAATATTCAAAGGCCGCGGAATGAGCCTCCGGGTGGACACCATAGAGACCTCCTCCGGCCGCAGCACCACCAGGGAGATAGTCGAGCGCCAGGACGCGGTGGTCATCCTGCCCGTCGACCGCAACGGGGACGTCCTGCTGGTGCGCCAGTACCGCTATTCCATCGGGCGAGACCTGCTGGAACTGCCGGCGGGGATGATCGAGCCGGGGGAAGACCCCGAGGAGTGCGCCCGCCGGGAGCTCCGGGAGGAGACGGGTTACGCCCCCGGCAAGCTGGAGAAGCTCGGCAGTTGGTTCGTGGCTCCGGGATTCTGCACCGAGTTCATGCACTTCTTCATGGCCTCGGACCTGAGCCCCAGCCGGCTGATCGCCGACGATACCGAAGACATCGAGCTCATCCGGCTCAAATTCGGGGACTGTCTGGAATCCATAAAGTCTGGTAGAATACAGGATGGTAAGACCATCGCGGGCCTGTTGATCTATTGCTGCCAGACGGGACGGCCGATCTCCTCTCCCTCGACGGGAGAGGACTAAGGAGGAGGGTGCCATTGCTTTCCCCTCCCTGGACGGGAGAGGACTAAGGAGAGGGTGGGTTAAGCACAGCGGGGTGGCAGGGAAACAGGGTGGCTGTGCGAACCCACCGAACCCCCGGGCCACGTAGAAGATGGTGGGTTCGCGCCCCGATTGTATCGGGACGATTAACCACCCTACACGCTGACCGTCCCGAAACCGGGCGTTCACAGGCGGGGACGCCTGTGGCACAGTTCGTAAAGGAGGAAAACGATGTCAGGATGCAAGCTCGTCAGCGGTATTCTCCTGGTTGCGCTCCTCGCCATGGCGGCCGGCTGCGCCGCGGGGGTTCCCTCCACGCCATCCCCCACCCCACATCCCGGGGGTCCCGCCCCTCCCGCAAAACAGGGCTGGCAACTGGACTGGGAAAAAGCCCTGGCCACAGGCAAGCAAGAAGGCAAGGTCACAATCTACACGACCGCCTCCAGCTCCACGCGCACCACGCTTGCTACCGAATTTTCCAGGAAATTCGGAATTGACCTCGAGTTCGTCTCGGGCCGCGGCAGCGAGGTGGTTGAAAAGATCGCCGCGGAGAGGCGCGCCGGGCTTTACCTGGCCGACCTGTACATCGGCGGCGCTACCACTCCCACCACCTCTTTCAAACCCAAAGGTTTCCTGGACCCGCTAAAACCCCTCATTATCCTGCCGGAGAACACGGATCCGAAACTCTGGTACGGTGGAGAAATCTTCTTCACCGACAAAGAAAGGCAGTACGTGGCCTGCCCGGTCCTCACCGCCTCGAACAACTACGTGTCCATCAATACCGAACTGGTCAAGCCCGACGAGGTAACCAGCTACAAGGACTTCCTGAACTCGAAGTGGAAGGGGAAGATTATCATCAACGACCCCACCATCGCCGGGGCCGGGTCCAGGTGGTTTAGCGTGGTCGCCGACCAGTACATGGGACTGGACTATATGAGGGACCTGGTGAGGAACGAGCCGGCTATTACCCGCGACCAGCGCCTCCAGGTGGAAGGGCTCGCCAGGGGCAAATACGCCATCGCCATCGGCGTGCAGCCTGATATTCAGGCGGAGTTCATCAAGGCCGGCGCGCCCATCAAAACAGTCATTCCCAAAGAAGGGGCCTGGCTGGGAGGCGGGCCCGGCTTGATTTCGTATTTCAATAATGCCCCCCACTCGAACGCGACGAAGGTCTTTGTCAACTGGTTCCTCAGCAAGGAAGGACAGACAGTCTACTCGATTTCGGCCCTGGCGGAAAGCGCCCGGCTGGACGTGCCGACAGACCACCTGGATAAATCCGACCTCCGGGCGCCGGGGATAAAGTACTTCATCAGCGAGGACGAGGACTTCCTTATAAAGAAGGTGGAATACGAAAACAGGTGGGCCAAAGAAGTCTTCGCACCGCTGCTCAAATGACGCGCTCCTCTCCCTCGATGGGCATAGGCGCTAACTTAGCAAAGGAACAATAACCACGAACAAACACGAATCGACACGAATGCAGAATCGGAATACTCAGCATGAACATGGCAGCTACTCACGTACCGGTTCGTGTTGATTCGTGTCTTCCGATGCATCGGGATGGTTTCATTTCTCGTGGGACTCATTGCTTTAAGTTAGCGCTTATGCCCTCGCTGGGAGAGGACCAAGGAGAGGGTGAAGCAGGGCCTTGGGTCCGGAGAGGTATGAAACCACGAATAGACACGATGAACACGAAAGACGGGTGGATAACCGCCATGTTGATGCAGAGTCACCCTGGCTCTATATTCGCGTCAATTCGTGTTTATTCGTGGTTACACCCTGAGCGAGAAGCCGCAGTTCCCACCTGCACCAGGCACCTCCGCCATGGGGATCCGGTGGGGCTGTGAGGCATTTCACCGTAGCGTTTGGCTCGACCACGCCGGACACGCCGGACAAGAGTGTCAACTTCATCGTCTTGCACGCGAAAACCGGTTTTCCGCTGCGCCGGCGGCTTTCCTGGACCGGGCAGGTGGCGTAGCAGAACACTATTCTGGAATCACTCTCCTCCTCGACCTCGAAAAGGGGCGACGCCAGTTGCCAGCACATCAGGCTGAGCACCTTGAGGACGGAAGCGAGCCCGCCCTCTTCAAGCTTGAGCGCCTTCTTGATCCTGGCCGCTTCCAGCGCGGCCATCTTCTCCCAGTTCCTCAAATCCAACATGGCGGCGGGGGCGAGCCCATATTCCGACTCCACGGCCCCGAACCACAGCCCGTCCAGCGTCTGCCAGTTGCGGGCATAGGCGCGTACCAACTCCACCAGGACCTCGCGGGGGAGTTTCTCTAGTTCAGGCAGTTCCATGGCTTCGTGCTACTCCTCGTGCCCAAGAGCCCTTTCTCCGTGCTCTCGGTGTCTGTGATGGTCACCTCAGTCACCTCAACTGGTCCGCATCGGCCACGTCGTTCAAATCGGCCTTTGCCGCCGCATACCTGGCTTTGCCCTCTTCGTACAGGTCACCACCGTAGATATCGTTGACCACTATGGCAGGGAAGTCCTCGACCTCGAGACGGCGGACCGCTTCCGGACCCAGGTCAGGGTAGGCAATCACCTCGGCCTTGCGAATAGCTCTCGACAGCAAAGCCCCAGCGCCGCCGGTGGCGGCCAGGTAAATGGCGCCGTGCTGTTTCATCGCTTCCTTCACTTCCTTTGAGCGGGACCCCTTTCCGATCATGGCTCTCAGACCCTCCCCTAGCAGGCGTGGCGTGAAGCTGTCCATACGGCTGCTGGTGGTAGGTCCAGCGGCGCCGATTACCCGCCCGGGTGGCGACGGGGAGGGCCCCATATAGTAGATGGTCTGTCCCGCGATATCGAATGGCAATTTCTCGCCTTTTTCCAGGGACTCCACCATCCGCTGGTGGGCCGCGTCTCTGGCCGTGTAAATGGTCCCTGTGATCAGCACCCTGTCTCCCGTCCTCAGTTTCGCTACGACCTCCGGCCTTATCGGGGATTCAATCCTTACCCGTTTTGGCGAAGCCATCCTGATTCCTCCGAAAGCCCAAACAATGTGAAACCACTAATGGACACTACCCCGGACAAGCCGGAACCAAAAAGGCAGTCCAAATTCAAAATACGAATGTTCAAATGTCCGAACCGGTCTCGACCGACGTGGTTTAGGATTTCGGCATTCGCATTGCTTAGAAAATGTCACCCTGAGCCGGAGCCCTGAGCGAAGCGAAGGGGCAGTCGAAGGGTCCTTCGTCCCCGCCGCTCCGAAAGAACTTGTCCTGAGCGGAGCGAAGGATTCTTCGACTATCCCGATTCTATCGGGACTGCGCTCGCTTCGCTCAGAATGACAGCGCACGCCATTTTCATCCTTCATTGTCCCGACTCGTCGGGATGGGTGATTGTTTAGTATTTAGAGATTCGCATTTCGGATTTTCTCTTTCCATTTTGCGCAGCACGTTATCCCGAGGGGACCGAGGACACTTGAACACGATATGCCGGGCAACACCGTTTGGGAGCATTATACCAGAGATTGCGGCAGAAACCGCTAGAATTCTGTATTTTACCTATTGCAAATTCGGGCCGATTGGGCTTATAATTGGCCAACTGGTTAAAGTACAGGTTATCGAACCCTTGGTAACTCGCAACCCAATTACCTTCAGGTATCTGGATGACCCAACTCTAGCCAAATCTTCAAGAGAGGAGGTCATCCAATGAGCTACGAAGACAAGACTCTTCAGTGTAGCGATTGCGGCGCTACCTTTGCCTTCACCGCAGCCGAGCAAGAGTTCTTCGCTTCCAAGGGATACGTCAATACCCCGAAGCGCTGCCCTGCTTGTCGAGAAAGCAGGAAGTCGCAGCGGCATGGCGACCGAGGAACCGGCAGCTTTGGCGGAAAGCGTCAAACGTTTCCCGCCACCTGCGCCCAGTGCGGCAAAGAAACCCAGGTGCCGTTTGAACCCCGCGAGGGGCGACCTGTCTACTGCAGCGATTGCTACAGCAAAGTCAGGCTAGCTACTCCACGCCGCTAATTCTGCCAGGATTATGAAAGAGGGCCCCCTTACCAGGGGCCCTTCGGCTAGAAAAAAGCCGCTGCTATCTTCATATTCACTCCGCCGTCATTTGGTGTCCCGGGACCAGATACATTCAGATGATGGGGCGGTGTTATCCTCCGATTCGAACATCGAGGGGGGCTGTTGCCCCTTTCCTCTGGCAACCCGTTCTCAGGCAAGGAAAGGAGCGCCGTTTGAATATTCATGTGGGCAATCTGGCGCGGGACATCACCGACGACGAGTTGAGACAGGCATTCGCGGCTTTTGGCCGGGTGGATTCGATAAACGTCATACGGGACCGGTATAGCGGCGTACCCAAAGGCTTTGGCTTTGTGGAAATGAGTAATGATGACGAGGCCAGAGCGGCCATCGAGGGACTGAAAGGCAAGGAACTGAAGGGCCGCACCCTCGATGTCAGCGAAGCCCGTCCCCGCCAGGATAGACCCCGGGGCGGCGGCGGATTCAGCCGGGGCAAGGGAGGGGGAGGAGGAGGAGGGGGACGGTCCGGCTACGGAGGCGGAGGCCGCCGGAAGAGGTTTTAGTCCCGCTGCGTTAACCCCGGATCGGACTATCTCGAAACATCGGTACACCGGTGAACCCGATCTGAGAGCGAAGACCAATCCCCGTTCAATCGCGTTTATTCATGGTTTCAACACCGGGGCCGCTTCTTAACTACCACGGTGTAGCCCCCCGAGAGGCGCGATGGGCGTAAGACATATCAGTTGGGAACTGTGTAACGCCTGCGGAATCTGTATTGAAAATTGCCCCATGGACGCGCTGCGGGCGGACGAGACCACCGGCAAAGCCTTTATCCAGTATCTCAGGGACTGCCAGAGCTGCTTCCTCTGCCAGAAAGAATGCCCCGTTGAAGCCATCACCTGCTATCCCAGTTTCGAGCGCCGCATCCCCCAGGCGTGGTCGGCATAGGGTGGGCCTCTCACATCGCCGGAGAGGATTGCTACTTTCGAGCTTCAATGACCAGCTCAAAGAGCACCCTGTCGGTCCCCACGCTCCAGTCCTGGAGATGGGACCTCCCCAGTAACTCCCTGGCTTCTGCAACCGTGTAGCCCGCCGCTATGGCGCCCTGCCATGCCTTCCTCTGTCGCCCGTCCATCCCCCTGATCCGGGACGACGCCCAAACAAAAAGCCGCCAGAACCAGTTTTCCGGCAGCCTCCTGCCATCCCGTATCAGGCAAGTCCCTCCGGGCTTTAAAACCCTGTAGACCTCGTTGAGCACGCCCACGGGGTCCGACCACATGTGCAACGAAGAAGTGCTGATCACCAGGTCGATGCAGGAGTCCCTGAACGGGAGGTTGCCTCCCGAGGCCTGAGGAAAATGGACCGGAACGCCAGCCTCCCGGGTATTCTCCAGGGCTTTCCTTGCCATTCCCCGGGACACATCGATCCCAACGAACTTGAAATCCGTCGACTTCCCGGCCGCCAGCGCCAGGAACAGCCTGCCGCTTCCGGAGCCGATTTCGAGAATCCATCCTCTGGCCAGACCGGCCTTCCTGACGCCGCGGGCGAAGTGGCGGAAGAGCGGCGTCATGCTTCGCCGCGCTATCTCGTCATACTGATCGACCCACTCCTTGCGGCAAAAGGTGCTTTCAGTCTGGACTATTCTTGGCTTCACGGTCATCACCAAACCGATGAAAAAGGGAGTCTCGCCGCCCCGGCATAGAGGGACGCCTATTTGTCTTTCCCCGCCTTCTCCGCTTGCTTCACCAGTCTCAGATATTCCAGGTAGAACCATTGTTTGTACTTGTCCCGGGTCATCTTGCCGGTGAAAATGACGGAGTTGAAAGGAAATGATTTTGGGGCCAGGTGCCCGTAGTAGAAATGGACCACAACCACAAATCCTATTGCCAGTATAGTCGTCCCGCGGTGCGTGACCAGGGCCATGGCGATAGCCCAGCCGGGAAGAATCCCCAGGAGGTACTCATTGCCTATGGTTATGCCGGAAACCGCGATGACAGGAATGATCAGCATGGTGAACCAGTAGTCTATCTTTTGCCCGTACTGCATGTGCTCGTAGACCGGTTCTTCGGCCAGGCCAAGAATATACAGCAGGCTTTGGAAGGAGTCCTTGACGTCCTTGACGGTGGGCAGAATCACCCACGGCGAGCGGCCCCGCGCGAGCCACGCATAACCCAGGTAGAAAAGGTGATAGAAATAGGTAAGGTAGAACGCCCTGGCCGCCCAGTGATGCACCCAGCGCAGGTTTTCCCCCCCTCCGAAAAGCCCCGACCACCACCGCATCGAAGGCCCTTCGGGAAAAGATTGCGGCAGGCCCGTCAGGGCCAGGACAACAAAACTCACCATCAGCACAAAATGCTGCAGCCTGAGCTGACGGTCGAAGCGGACAACGTATTCTCCTTCGATCCGGGACATCAGAACATCGTTCCTCAAGAGCGGAATCTGCAATAGCAGGACCGTAGCCGCACGCCGCAGCGTGCCCCTACCCCGTCAAGCTCCTCCCGCGTTTTCGCTGGCCCAGACCCCATCTCACCAGTTCCCCAGCAATGATGAGACCCACCGGAATCAACGTCCCCGCAGTCATCAGGAAGAACAGCCATTGGGTTATGACCACCGCCGGACTGCCGGCATCCTGGCCGGAAATGTATGGCCTGTAGGCAGCGTCTTCCTGAAGGTAGGTCTCGCCGGCATGCAAGGGTATGATCGCCGCCAGCAGCCAGACCAGCAGGCCGAGCTCGGCCAGGACCACCGCGAGAACCAGGGGAAGATAGAGCCTTTTCATTGATATCAACGCGTCTACCAACGACGCATGCCTTCACTACAGGGACACAGCAGACACGGAGAATGCCGCGCCAGTGAGACGATGCAATCTGCCACCAGCGAGTCCACTTCACCAAAACCGTTGTGTCCTTTGTGTCTTTGTGTGAAGCTTAACACCACTATTTCTTGCGTTGGTACTATTTCAACCATACGTTTATCAAGACCGCGAGAAGTATCCCGCCCCGGATTATCAGCATGAAATTCGAAGCCGAGCCAAAAGCCTTGAACCCCTTTTCCCTGTTGCCTGTGTCTTTCAGGAATTTCAGGCCGTCCCGGATGGCCATGACGCCCCCCGCCAGTACCAGGACAAGATATACCGGGCCGAGCGGTATGACAACTCCCAGCAGGACGCTCAGAAACAGGGTCAGCGCCAGAAAACTGAAACCGATCCTGGCGGCAGTCTCCAGGCTCGTCCTGGTGAGCAGCCCCGGACTTTCAGTTACAACCCTATCCCCGTCCTTCGCCGGTGGATGGATCGCCGAGTAAATCATGATATGCCCGGTCTGCCAGAAGAGCGCCAGCAGGAACAACCCCCAGGGCAGCCACGAGCTGAAAAGAGTCTCCGGCGAGCCGGCTGCCCATCCCCCCAAATAGATAAGGCCATTGATCGGAGGCAGGATGAGATAGCCTATTTTACGCCTCAGGTTGAGCGAATAGAGCGATCCCAGCACCAGGGTCAGCACGAGAATCGCCAGAGCCGTCCCGTTGAATACGACCCCCGTGATGATGACAGAGGCCAGGAAGCAGGCCCAGGTAAGGAATAACGCTTCCCGCGCTCTCACACGCCCACTTGGAATCGGCCGTCCCGGCCACGCCGTCCTGTCCCGGCTCCTGTCGATGTAATCGTTAAAACTGTGGATGCCGCCCACAGCCAGGGCCACGGCGGCAAAACCCCAGAGACATTGAGAAAGGGGAGGAAACGTCCCTCGCGCCAGGACCACCGCCGCGCCGGCGCCAAGGGGAGTCATCAGGGCCAGCCTCGGCCTCGTTATGTCAACCAAGCCACCCAGCCTCTCAAGTCGGGAGTAATGCACCTTTACTTCCCCGCCGCCGCCGATCCATCGCTTCATCAGGCTCTTCACAGAACGGCCTCTTTGTGCCGCGCGCTGTGACACTGGATATTGACGCCAACCGGCAAACTGGCGATGTGCGTGGGAAAGACCTCCACGTGCACCGCCAGGGCGGTAACGGTCCCGCCAAAACCCTCGGGCCCGATTCCGAGAGCGTTAACCCTGCCCAGAATCTCCTTTTCCAGCCCCGCCACTTCCGGGTCCCGATGGGGTTCGCCCACGGGCCGCAGCAAGGCTTCTTTGGCCAGCCACATGGCTTTGTCCGACGTCCCGCCGATGCCCACTCCGATTATGCCCGGAGGGCACGGGCTGCTACCGGCCTCCGAAACAGCCCTGACCACGAAATCGACTATTCCCTTCCTGCCCTGGGCTGGCTGGAGCATGGCCAGACGGCTCATGTTCTCGCTGCCGGCGCCCTTGGGCATGACAATGACCCTCAGCGAATCGCCCGGCACTATTCCGATGTGCACCACGGGCGGAGTGTTGTCTCCCGTGTTCCGCCTCCCGAACAGGGGCCCGGCTACCATGGACCTACGTAAATAGCCTCTGGCATAGCCCCACTTCACTCCCTCGCTCAGGGCGTCCATAAGGTTGCCGCCCGTCACATGCACCTCCTGGCCCAGTTCCAGGAAGATTATCGCCGTCCCGCAGTCCTGGCAAAGGGGAATTCTCTCTCTCCTGGCGATGCCGGCGTTTTCCAGGATTTGCGCCAGCGCCTCTTTGCCCAGCGGCGATTTCTCCCGTTCCAGCGCCTCTTTCAGCGCGCGGAGAACATCCTCCCCCAGGTCAAAGCTGGCTTCCTGGCAAAGGCGCTCAACCGCCGCCGTGATCGTTCCGCAATCAATTGATCTCACTGGGGATTCCGAAGAGGAAATGACCAACCACGAAACGCGAATGACGAATGAAACTCAAACGACCAATGACGAATGTTTGCCCTGTTTCAACATTCGAGTTTCGAACATTTATTCGTCATTCGAGTATCGTCATTAGTAATTCCGGCTTGTCCGGCTACAGCTTCATGATTGATGTAATCTCGCGCACCGCGGCGGCTGATTTCTTCAGGGCTGCCTCTTCCGCCGGAGCTAGTTTCACCTGGACCACCTCCTGGACCCCACCCCTCCCCAGCTTCACAGGCACGCCCACCACGGCATCCTTGATCCCGTATTCGCCATTGAGATAGACGGCGCAGCTCAGGACTCTCCGCTCGTTCAACAGGATAGCGTCGACCATCTGGACCACAGCGGCCGAGGGAGCATAGAAGGCGCTTCCGGTCTTCAACAAGTCCACTATCTCTCCGCCCCCTTTGATGGTCCGCATCATGATCCGGTCGATGGCCTGAGCGGGCATCAGTTCGGTCAAAGGGACGCCGCCCACGAAGCACAGCCGTGGGAGGGGCACCATCGTATCCCCGTGTCCGCCGAGGACCAGAGCGGTAACGTCCTTGACGGACACCCTCAGTTCAGCGGCGATAAAGCTGCACAGGCGGGCGGTATCCAGGATGCCCGACTGTCCGATGACGCGGGACCTCTCAAAGCCGCTTGCCTTCAGCGCGAGGTGGGTCATGGCGTCCAGGGGATTGGTGACCAGCACCAGGATGCACCCGGGCGAGTGCTTCACCACCTGTTCGGTGACGCCTTTGACAATGGCCATGTTCTGCAATACCAGGTCATCCCGGCTCATGCCGGGTTTCCTGGCCAGGCCTGACGTTATGACAACGACATCAGAGGCGGCGGTATCCTCGTAGCGGTTAGTCCCAACTATGCTGCTATCGCTGCCGACCACCGGGCCGCATTGCAGGATATCCAGGGCCTTGCCCTGTGGCAGACCTTCCACGATATCCAGCAACACAATGTCGGCGTATCCTTTGTCGAACAATCTCTGGGCGCAGGAGGCGCCGACATTGCCGGCGCCGATCACCGTCACTCTGGGACGCAAACTAGACCTCCCTCAGCCTGGCGATGACCGCATCCGCCACCTGCGAGGTGCCGGCGGCCGTAGGGTCATCCCGGCTCGGTTTCAGTTCGTAGGTCACGGTCCTGCCCTCCTTGATGATGCCGGCAATGGCCCGTTCCACCCGGTCGGCGGCGTCCTGTTCACCAAGATGCCGCAACATCATAACCCCGGAAAGCATCATGGCAAATGGATTCACTTTGTTCTGCCCCGCATATTTCGGGGCGCTGCCATGGGTAGCCTCAAAGACGACCCCCTCGGTGCCGATGTTGGCGCCTGGCGCCATTCCCAGTCCCCCGACAAGTCCGGCGCACAGGTCTGAAACGATATCCCCGTAGAGATTCGGCAGGACCAGCACGTCGAATTGCTCCGGCCACCGCACCAGCCTCATGCACAGCGCGTCTACAATCACATCCTCGAACTCAATGTCAGGGTGCTGCGCGGCCACCTGCCTGGCCACTGAGAGGAAAAGCCCGTCCGAGTACTTCAAGATGTTGGCCTTGTGGACAGCGACTACTTTCCTTCGACCGTTTTCCCTGGCATACCGGAAGGCGAACTCCACTATCCTGCGGGTGCCCGTTTCGGAAATGACTTTCAGGCTGATGCCGCAATCCGGGAAGACCTTTGGCGACCCCGTTTCTTCGAGAAGCTTCAACACCCTGGACACCCCGGCAGAGCCGCGTTCAAACTCTATTCCGGCGTAGAGGTCCTCGGTGTTTTCCCGGATTACCGTGATGTCAACTTTGTCATAGCAGGTGGGCACGCCGGGGTAGGTCTTGCAGGGCCGCACGCAGGCGTAGAGGTCCAGCTCCTGGCGCAGGGCCACATTGACGCTGCGGAAACCAGACCCAACCGGCGTGGTAACCGGCCCCTTGAGGGCCACCCGGTTCCGCTTGATGGATTCGAGTGTGGACTCGGGAAGCAGCGACCCGAGCTTCTTCTGGGCTATCTCCCCGGCGTAGGCCAGGTCCCATTTGAACCGGACCCCGGTCGCCTCGAGGACCCTTCTCGTCGCCTCGACGACTTCGGGACCAACCCCATCACCGGGAATCAGTGTAACTTCATGAATCATGGCTATCGTGAAATCTCCGCGGTTCTTTGTAATTCCGCAGCGACAGGGCTTGTCCCTGTCGTGCCGTGGCTGTTAGCCTGCGCAAGCGCACCCGTAAAGGGTGCGGCTACAACTCAAGGTCTCCGTGCTTCTTAATGTAGTTCAGCAAGCCGCCCTCGGCCAGGATCTTCACCATGACGTCAGGCAGTTTCCCGAAAGTCAACGTTATCCCCCTGGTGACATCCTTCACCACCCCCGCTTTCAGGTCCACTTCCAACTCGTCGCCATCTTCAATCCTGTCTGTGTCGCAAATCAGAATCGGCAGTCCCAGGTTTATCGCGTTCCGGAAAAAAATGCGGGCCACGGATTTCGCCAGCAGCGCCTTCACGCCGGCCATCTTGATGACTAACGGAGCATGCTCGCGGCTCGAACCAAGGCCGAAGTTGCTACCCGCCACGATGAAATCCCCGGGCTTGACCCGGGAAGCGAACTTCGGATCGGCGTCTTCCATGACATGCTTGGCCAGCTCCGGCAGATTGCTCCTGAGATGGGCTAATCGGCCCGGGACAATGTGGTCCGTGGAAATATCGTTTCCGAATTTGAAGGCTCGTCCAGAACTCATTTCAACCTTATTGTTCCGAAAATGTCACCCTGAGCCGGAGCCCTGAGCGAAGCGAAGGGGCAGGCGAAGGGTCTTTCGTCCGGCACCCCCGCCGAAAGATTCTTCGACTACGCTTTCAATGACATCGCGTTATGCTGTCACCCTGAGCGAAG
>JACQUA010000097.1 GCA_016210565.1 Chloroflexota bacterium | reverse complement strand
GCCCCGCTGGAACTGGCGGCGTACGGCCGTCTGGCTGGCGACGGCTTCATTGCCGGTAAAGGCCTGGATGGAATCGAAGTACTGGTAAAGCTCATGAGACTCCCTGGCGGAGCCGTCCAGGCGGAGGAATATCCGCGCCAGCCTTAGCGGGGCCTGCGCCCCCGGCGAATTGGCTGTGGCATAAATGGTGGTCTTCCCGTCTTCGTTCCTTATGTCCGCGGTCGGCATATTCTCGAAAGGGCTGCCCGGGATTTCGTTTCCGAAAACGGGGGACAGCACCAGGATGGCCGGGTGGGTGAGTGAGGCAGGGGGGTAGGTCAATTCCGTCTTGTAATAGTTTATCCCGCCCGGGACGGTGGCCGACTGGTTCGCGGAAGAAGGTTCCCTGGGTTCGGTGACGTCGTCCATAACCAGGGACCTGACAGGGGGGCTACTGGTCCACGTCGGGTCCCGGCGGTCCTGCTGCAGGCTGGCTGCGGCATAATACCGGCTCCCCTTCCACCAGGCCAGACCGAGAAAGTTCGCCGCCTCCGTGGATAGTCCTTTCCTGATCTTGATCTTATATGTGGCGCTGTCCGGGGCGTTGATAGGGTCATAGTAGTCGAGTCGACTGGACGGCGCCGGCCAGCAACTCGGATATAGCAACCGGCGTCTCACCACCTTGCCCGTCCAGGCGTACAACGTACAGGAACAGATTGGTTAGCAGTTCGTCAGTTGTGAGATCGGGGTCGACCACCGAGTCCCACGCCATAGCCACCCTCAGCCGGTCTTCCTTTTTCAACTGGACAGTTGGCGAGGACCTGGTATACCAGCCGCTGGCGTCGAAGTCGGTTGCCATCGTGATCTGGCGGGGGTCCTCGCCCCACCATCCGGAGTTCACTATGTCGTAGGCCACGGCCAGATCGACCCCTCCGGCTCCGTCCCGGTTCCTGCCTTCGGGGTCATCTACCAGCGCGGCCCGGCCGAACGCGGTCTCGCCCTCTATGTTATGAATCGCGCTGGCCACCAGGATCGCCTTGACTGACTCTGGCCGCCCGGACAGCCTCGCGTCTCTTTCGATGAGCATGGCCACTCCTCCGGCCACCTGGGGCGCGGCGAAGCTGGTGCCTGAAATGGCCGTGTCGGTAATCCAGTCGCCATTCTGGTCCCATGTCCCCCCGCGCCGGGTGATGGTCATGTTCCCGGTGGACACCCCGGCGATTTCCGGCTTTTCGTTGAAGGCGTTCCAGGGGTTAATCCAGTTCGACCCGGGCATCATGACATCGCTCTTCCATCGGGGATTGTCGTTATCCCAGAAGCCGCCGACCGTGATGACGTTGTACCCCTTCCCCGGCGTTTCAACCTCACGCTCCCAGTTCCCCGCAGCCACGACGTTGATTACCCCCTGATGTCTGGTCAACCAGTCGTAGTACCTGTCGTATGGCTGGAACCCGGTGACGGGCGGGTAGAGGTACCAGCTATGGTTGATCACCCCGGCGCCGGCGGTCATGAGATTGCCTGTAGCGGTCTGGTAGTTCGCGAAATCACCCGCCAGGTAGGCGCTCAGGATGTAGCTCTGGTAGGCCGGGGAGCGGTACTTCGGATGGCTGCCGGCGGCCGAACCCGCGACTGCCGTGGCGTGATCGGTGATCACGTCGGGGGTCCCGACGATCTCCCCGCTGAGGTAAGGGTTGCCGCTCAGGTCCACGTTGCCCCTATCCAGCACGCCCAGCTTCACGCCGTTCCCCGTCAGGCCCCGGCCCCGCTCCCAGTTCGAAGGAGCGCCGATAGTGGGACTGGCCGAGTCCATGCTTTCCCCTATGTCGCCGGGTCCCGGAACGAGATGAAAGAAAACGACATCAGGCCGCCTCTCCAGCTCAAGGAGCACCTGTTTCGGCAGGGTCACGTCAACGCTCGCCGTGTGCGGCACCGGGATGAACGGAAAGCCCCTGGCCTTGAGGTACTCCATCAACGGGCCCAGAGCTTCGGTGCCGCTCGCCTCGAGTTCCCTCCTGAATTCAGGGAGGATCACGCTGCTGTACAGGTCCATGGGCGTTTGCTTGGTGACGCCGCCCCCCTTGAGATATGCCTGGGGGTATTTCCTCTCCATCTCCCCCCATATCACCTGCGCGTTGCGCGCTATCTTGACAGCTATGAGTACCCTCACTTTATCTTCGGGACCCTTGGTCTGCAACCGGTCATAGAGAACTGGGTCCAGCTTTCCGTACTTGGCCACACGGGCAGCGTTTTCGGCAATCTCGAGTGGTCTTATGCCCTCGCCCTCGTATGTCCTGCCGTTCTGATCTATGGCGACAACCCATAGTCTGTCCACATCCCCCGCCTTATACGCCACGACTCCCAGCGACAGTACCACATTTGTCAGCGGAAACTCTCGCCTGCCGACGCTGTCGCCGCTGCGGAGAGCGCTCAGTGGTAGGTTGTACTTCTCCGAGATATACTTGAACGCAGCCCTCTGCCATTCTTCCCGCGAAAGAAAGGCGACCGGCGTTGGCGCAGACTGCCCATAGCCGGCAGAGGCACCGGGCGTTTGCCCGCCGGAGTCAGCGACACCAGGGGATGCAACGGGGCTGCCGGTCGCGGCCGGCAACGCCGGCGTCGCTGCCGCGACCATCGGTTCGGTGGGTGCTGGGGTCACGAAAACCGCGGCCGGAGCGGGAGTCGGTGCAAGGTAACCCGGGTCAGTGGGCCCCGGTTCAGGTGTGGCCGTCTTCTGGCAGGCGGCGATGGCAGCAGCGATTAGCAGGACCAGGGAAACGAGTACCATGAAAAGTTCTTTTCTCATGTCGGATATCCTCCTTCAATCCCAAAGTATACTCTTTTCGGACGGGAGCAAGGCGATTCGCGGTCGGTCCTGTCAGCCAGAGGAACTTTGTCGGCGGGCCGCCGTCTATGATACGGAGAATCGTTCCCGGAAGTTGTCTCGCCGCGATGGGAAACCACCGGCGGGAATAATGGACAGGTCTTACAGGGGGTCTTCAGGCGATACCAAACCCGATGGCCCATTGTACCCCCCCCCCCAACGGCAAATGTCAATGCCCTTTCTTGGCGCGTCTCGCTGAGCACTCCTGGAAAGATCTAGTGAACGGTCAGCGCCATTGACCCCCTGCCCGGCACCCATTGTATCTCTGGCAGGTAGGTTACTGCAATTCGATGGGTGGGCCGCGGGGCACGGCACGCCATGCCGCTACGGCTTGTTTCAACCCTCTCGTGGTGAGCGCAATCGTATTCCGGCACCCCCGGCCGGCAACCGGGGACACCTGTTGCGCGCAGGGACAACCCCGCAAGCGCATTGCCGACCAATTCACCTGACCCGATATCGAACGAGAGCACGGCAAATGGGGGCCGCCCCGGTTGACCACCGGGCTTGTCTACAACCACAGCGGCTCACGGGGGGATTGCCGTGGCTGCGGCCCTGCCCACTCGCATGTGGTGGTCGGCCACCGATTCGACACCGCCATGGCCACGCGCAGGCAGGGACGCCTGCGCCGCCCCTTGGCCAGTTGTCGCTTGGGACTAAAGACCTGTCCGCGCCTCCTATCTTCTTTCTGCCCTTCTATGCTAAAATAGCCGAAATCCTAATTGCCTGGAGGCTACTGTGGAAAAAGGCTACGGAACGCTGAAAGCGAGCGTCCTCGTATTCCTGGCGAGCGCCTGCACCATGGTGCTGGAGCTGATCGCGGGACGAATTCTGGCCCCTTATATCGGTGTGTCCCTCTACACCTGGACAAGCATCATCGGGGTTGTCCTCACCGGGATTGCGCTGGGCAATTACCTGGGCGGCCGCCTCGGCGACCGGTACGGGTCCCCCCTTATGGTAACCTGTATCTTTTTGGGCGGGGGTCTTACCAGCCTCGCCATACTGCCCGAAACCCTCATCTTGAACAACTCACCCCTCCCGTACGAGTTCCATCTCATGACCAAGACCACCCTGTATACCCTGATGCTGTTCTTCCTCCCCACCTGCATTCTGGGCATGGTCACCCCGGTCGTTATCAGGCTCAATTTGGCCAATATCGCCCGCACCGGCAGGACTGTCGGCACGATCTATGCTATCTCTACCTTCGGGGCCATCCTGGGGACCTTCGCCACGGGTTTTGTCCTGATCGCATCCTTCGGGACCAGGTCCATCCTGTGGGGTGTGGCCGTCCTCCTCCTGCTGACCGGAATCTTCGCTTCCGCTTCCTGGCACAAGATAATAAAATGGGGTCTCTCAGTTTTTGTGATTGTGGCCTATCTTGCCGCCTTCACCTGGCGCGACAACTTCGCCGCCCCGGTCCTCAAGGAGTCCAACTACTTTTCCATTAACATCCAGGACACCACCATCCAGGGAAAAACGGTCAAGTACCTGTCGCTGGACCGGCTTATTCACAGCTATATCGACCTCAATGATCCCACTTTTCTCGGCTACGACTACGAGAAGGTCTTTGCCCAATTGACGGCGTACAAGGCTGGCGCCAAACCCAATTTCCGCGCTCTATTCATCGGAGGAGGCGGGTACTCCTTCTCCCGCTACCTCGAAGTCATCTATCCCTCCAGTGAGATTGACGTGGTGGAAATAGACCCGGCTGTGACCGAGGTTGTTTATGACTACCTGGCGCTATCGCGCGACACCAGGATCAAAACGATCAACTCCGATGCCAGGATATTTTTCATCGAAAATAGGCCTACCGCCAAATATGACCTGGTGATGGGCGATGCCTTCAATGATATGTCGGTCCCGTTTCATCTTACCACCTACGAGTTCAATGAGTTAATCAAACGCAGCATGCGGCCCGACGGCATATACATGGTCAACGTGATAGACGACCTGACCCAGGGACGGTTCCTGGCTTCCCTGATGAAAACCCTGAGGGAAAGCTTTGAATACGTGTATCTCTTCCTTCCCGACGGG
Organism: Chloroflexota bacterium; assembly: GCA_016210565.1. Classification (GTDB taxonomy): domain Bacteria; phylum Chloroflexota; class Dehalococcoidia; order JACQUA01; family JACQUA01; genus JACQUA01. The sequence continues at coordinate 3,869 of JACQUA010000097.1, read as the reverse complement.
GCTCTGGACTCAAGGGGGGCCGGCACCTACGTGGCAGCCGCCGCCGTTCAGCCTATAGATATGAACAGGTTTGCCTCCGTCGTGCTGGCCAACGATCTGGACCTGGCCAACGGACAGATGGTCAGGTTCGAGGAACTACCCGCTGCGATTCCCGTCTCAGAAGCAGTATTCCTCAGCGACAATTACGTTCCGGTCGACAATATGGTGGCGCCGCTGTTTATTCATTAGGCGCCAGGCTAATGCCGTTGCGAGCGAAGGGAAGCAACCCCCCGGCTGGCTGGACGTCCGGCCCGCCTTGTCCGGACAGGTCGGGACTCTCCGAACGGAGCGGACTCTCGCAAAGCGGAGGAGATTGCTTCGCTTCGCTCGCAATGACGGGCCATGCGAAAAAGAATATAATGTTATCATGAAACTTGTGCGCCTCATCGCCATCGTTCTTTCTTTCTTCGCCCTTTCGGCAAGCCTCACTTCCGCCCAGGGGAATACCGTTGTGGTGCTGACGGTGAAAGCAGCCATTACCCCGGTAGTGGCGAACTATATCGATAAAGGCATAACCGCGGCCGAAAGACAAAACGCCCGGGCCGTCATTATCGAGATGGACACCCCCGGCGGGCTGGATACCTCCATGCGGGAAATCGTGCAGAGGATCATCGCGGCAAAAATACCCGTGGTGGTCTATGTTTCGCCGGCGGGCGGCCGCGCCGCCTCGGCCGGGGCTTTCATCACCATCGCCGCCCACATCGCCGCCATGGCCCCCAATACCACCATCGGCGCAGCGCACCCGGTATCCATCGGCAGCGGCGGCGCCACCGACATCCCCTCAACGATGGAAGAAAAGGTGGTCAATGATGCTGTGGCTTTCATCCGTAGCAGCGCCGCGCTGCGGCACCGCAACGAAGAATGGGCAGAGAAGATCGTCCGCCAGAGCATTTCGGCCACAGAGACCGAGGCATTGCAGCTAAACGTGATAGACTTGATCGCATCGGACACCACCGACCTGGTGTCGAAATTGAACGGGCGAAGCGCCACCTTGCTGGACGGCAGGACGGTAACTTTGAACACCTCCGGCGTCCCGATTGACTACGCTCCCATGGGCGGCATCGACCGCTTCCTCCTGACCATCAGCAACCCGAACCTGGCCTATATTCTTCTGAGCCTCGCCATGCTGGGCATCCTGGTGGAGCTTTACAACCCCGGTGCTATTCTTCCGGGCATCGTCGGCGGCATATCGCTTTTTCTGGCGCTGTACGCCCTCGGCACCCTGGAAGCCAACTGGGCCGGACTGATGCTCATCGGCCTGGCTTTCATCTTTTTTATAGCCGAAGCTCTCACGACAACTTTCGGCATGCTTCTCGTGGGCGGGATCATCTCGATGGTCCTCGGTTCGCTGCTGCTCTTCCGGACCCCGGAGTTCGCCATCAGCCCGTGGACCATCGGTCTCGTGGTAGGGGCGTTTTCGCTGGCCATCGTCTTCATTATTTTCGCCGTAGTGCGCACTCAACGCCGGAAACAGCAGACCGGCAGGGAGGGCATGATAGGGAAAACAGGGAAGGTCCGCGCCGCCCTGGACCCGAGAGGCACCATCTTCCTGCACGGCGAGCTATGGGAAGCTGAAAGCAGCATCGGGAGAGTAGAACCCGGGGAGGAGGTGAAAGTCACCGGCATTGAGGGCCTGAAATTAAGGGTAATCAAAGCTTAGAAATATAGCAGGAGGTTAAACCCATGAATGTCCTGGTCATCCTAGCCGTCATCGTGTTCGTCTTGTTGATCGTGTTGCCGTCAACCATCAAGGTGATCTGGCAATACGAGCAGGGTGTCGTTTTCCGGCTCGGCCGGCTTGTGGGCGCCCGTCCCCCGGGTATACAGATCATCATACCGTTCGTGGACCAGATGCGCAAGATCGACACTCGTACGATCACCCTGGATGTCCCGTCCCAGGAAGCCATCACCAAAGACAACGTCACCCTGAAGGTGAATGCCGTCGTCTACTTCCGCGTGGTGCACCCGGAATCCGCCATCATCGAGGTGCTGGACTTCAGGCTGGCCACCTTCCAGATAGCCCAGACAACGTTGCGAAGCGTACTGGGCCAGTCGGACCTGGATGAATTGCTGTCCCAGCGAGACAAACTCAACGCGCGGCTGAGACAGATTATCGACGAGCAGACCGAGCCCTGGGGCATCAAGGTCAGCGTCGTGGAAATCAAGGACGTGGAGCTGCCCCAGTCGATGCAGCGGGCTATGGCCGCCCAGGCTGAGGCGGAAAGAGAGCGGAGGGCCAAAATCATCCACGCCGACGGCGAATACCAGGCGGCGACACGGCTTTCCGAAGCAGGGAAGATCATCTCCTCTGAGCCGGGCACGCTGCAACTCCGCTATTTGCAGACGCTGAAAGAAATGGCCACGGACAAGTCAAGCACCATCGTCTTTCCGTTGCCCATAGAGCTGATGAGCGCCTTCCTCGCGCCGCGCAAGACCTCGTCCGGAGAAAAATAGTGGCATGAAAAAGGGCCGGGGGTTTCACCCCGGCCCTTCCTTTCTTGACCCTCATATGACCCTGACCGCGCCGGCGGGCCTGTGTCTCTGCCCGGGCGGGCGAACACAAGGGGCCGCCCCTACCGGGCACGCGGCAGCGTGCCGCTACGGTGTGAATTGGTCATTCGTCATTCGGACTTCGCCATTCCAGGTCCGTCTCACCCCTCGTAGCGGGCATCCCTGGCGTGAATCGCCGTTCTGACGCTGTCATCCCGCCGGACCTTGAAGAAGTTGTACTCGTCGGATTCCCATCGCAGGTTCGTGAACAGGGTATGGGTGAGATAGCCTTCGGTGAAGCCCTGGGTGAGTCCCATCGCCTCGTAGGACAGGTGGCGGTGCGCCTTGCCGATGGCGATGCCGTCCCTGGGCATAAGGCAAACCGTTTTTGCCATTTCCAGTACTGTCTCGTCCAGTTTCTCGGTGGGAACGGACCTGTTTACCAGGCCATACCTTTCGGCTTCTTTTCCGTCCAGATGCCGGCCGGTCAATAGTATGTCCATGGCCCTCTTCAGCCCCACCGTGGCGATCAGGACCGGTATGGTCCCCATCCCGCTGCCCGCAAAGCCCATCCTCTGTTCGGAATGCCCAATCTTCGAATCATCGGCGGCTACGGCCAGGTCGCAGCAAGCCATCAGGATTATACCTTCTCCGATGCAATAGCCGTGGACCTGGGCGATAGTCACCTTGGGAAACAGGAACAGTCTCAGGTGATTGTCCCCGAACGCCTTCCGGTCCACCTTTAGCCTTATCCTCTGGCTCGGCCGCCTTTCATCTTTCTTCTTTCCCGCGCCCATTCCGTAAACGAATCCCACCGTCGCCAGGTCGTGGCCGGCGGAAAACGCCCGCCCGTTCGCCTTCAATATCAGTACCTTCACATCGTCGTCTTTTTCGACCTCGTCCAGAGCGGCGTGGAAATCATCGGTAATGCCGCCCTGCCCCGGGAAGTCCCAGGAGTTGAGCTTGTCAGGACGGTTGAAGATGATGGAAGCGATGTTGTCCTTCTTTTCAACGATGATGTACTTATAGGGCACTGGGGAGTCCTCCTTTTGTGGTAAGAAAATGAGCGAATTGGTTGGTTCGCAGGGTGATAAATGTTACCACAGACGGCGTAGGCCGGACAAGCCGGAATCAAAATGACGAATGACGAATCAAAGGGGGCATGACGAAGTCCGAACGACGAATGACCAAACAATCGGCCATCCCGACGAGTCGGGACAATGAACGATGAAAATGTCATTCTGAGCGAAGCGAGCGTAGCGAGCGTAGTCGAAGAATCTTTCGAGGTGGGGCGCCGGACGAAAGACCCTTCGACTTCGCTCAGGGTGACAGCCTATTTT
>JACQUA010000080.1 GCA_016210565.1 Chloroflexota bacterium | reverse complement strand
GTCATTCTGAGCTTCAGTAGGCAGCGGAAGGCTGCCGGACACATGGAATGACATCGATGTCATTGAAAGCGCACGCGAAGAATCTTTCGGGGAGAATACGAGACCGAAAGACCCTTCGACTTCGCTCAGGGTGACAACGTCGTTGAAAGCGTAGTCGAAGAATCTTTCCTTATCCCTGCAACTAAGCACTAGAGACACTGCTCGGTGCGCTTGATGAGCTCGTCCTGGACCTCGGGACTGAGGGCCACAAAGTAGGCGCTGAAGCCACCCACCCTGACGACCAGGTCTCTGTACTTTTCGGGGTGACTCTTGGCCTCCCTCAGTACCTTCGCATCCAGAATGTTGTACTGGATATAGCTTCCACCTCTTTTGAAGTAGCTTTCTGTCAGGCCGGCCACCTTGTCCCGCATCTCAACGCTTTGCAGGAGAGGGGCAGGAAACTTGACGTTGAGAACAGCCACAGCCGCCTCTTCGAAGTCCGCTTTCAAAGCCGAATTGAGCAAAGCCGTGGGTCCGTTGGTGTCCATCCCTTGCGTGGCTGACAGCGAACCATCAGTCAGCGGCTCTCCAGCCTTCCGCCCGTTAGGCAGAGCGGCCATTCTCTTCCCCGCCATAAAATGCCAGGCCATCCCATCGCGAGTAACCTGATAATGCTCGCCGAAGATGTTCTTCTCCGACGTGATGACGCTGGCGCTGAACTTAGCCACGTCACGCACCATGAAATCCACTTCGTCCCCGTCGTTGCCGTATTTGGGGGCCGCCAGGCAGAGTTGCCTTATGGCTTCTCCCCGCTCGCCCGCAAAGTTGCTATCCAGGGCCTCCACCAGGTCTCCCATGCTGACTTTTTTGTCGTCGTAGACCAGCTTCTTTATGGCCATAAGGGAATCCCCGGTGGGTACGAAGCCCCGGTCCCTCTTCTGCCAGCAATCATAGTGAGGCAGCCCGCCATCAAAAAATCCTTTGCCCTTCTCCAGGCAACCCGGCAGCAGGGCGGCGGCCAAGGGCTGACGGAGCATATCCCTGGTAACATCGTCCACCAGTCGGTCATGCCAGAACTGCTTCCGGGTAACATAGTCAAATTGCTTTTTGTAGGTATCATAGAGCTCGTCGAAGGTAGTGAACCGGCGCGGGTCGCCCGTGTGAATACCGATTTGCTTCCCGGTCTTGGATGCTTTGCCATCGTGCAGAGCCAGGTCAACGAACAACGAGGCGTTGATCCACGTCGGTTTCATGGGAATTCCCCAGTTCCATGGAACCACCTCTGCACAACCGATGGTCTGATAGTAGCGGGCGTTCTCCAAGGGGACACCCCGTTCCGTGAAGTAGCGGATGATATGCTCGGAGTTAAGGAACTGAGGCACCCCGCCGCCTACCCGCAGGTTTGTCTCCAGGGCCTTGCGCATAATCCACTTAGGCGTTGCTTTGTGCCAGCGAAAGGCAAGATGCGGCTCGATGTACTTTACCAGCCCCATTGCATGCAATATAAGGTATGTCAGTTCGTTGCTGGCATCCTCTCCCTGCTTGTTCGGTCCACCAAGACCGATATTATTGGGACTTCCTTTCTGCGTCAGGTCCCGCCAGAAGACGGCCTCTACCCTTTCTTCACGGTTAAAATCCAGAAGCAGGTCGCTCACCAGGTCGGCTGCCTGTTCCAGCTTAAGACGACCCTGGTCGAGATCATTCTTGAAATACGGATAAAGGTATTGGTCAACCAGGCCGGTGCTTCCGGCGCCCGAGCCGCTGCATTGCTGCCTCATCGCTACGTTGACCAGCACTATGCTCTGGAGGGCATCCCGGAAGGTCCGCGCCGGGTGTTCGGGCACCCATTGGCATACCTGGGCGATCTCCTCCAATTCAGCCCGCCACTGCGGGTCCTGCTCCACAGCGGCCATTTCCTTCGCCAGCTTAGAGTATCGCCTTGCCAGGGTGACGGCTGCCTTGAGGGCAATGATAGCGGCTTGCCAGAAATAGAGCTTCTCAACATCATCGTCCTTATTGTCTACCCATTTCTGCATGTGCTCTTCAGCCTCGGCTATGATGCCTTCCAGGCCCTGCTGGACCAATCTCTCCCAATTAACACATTGGGGGTTCGGTCGCCTTTCTTCGTAAGGCACCACGCCCGCTTTCACCAGGTCATCATACCAGCTACCCATCACGGCTCTTACAACCTCGTTCGCCCTTTCGGACGCCGTTTTACCCTTCCAATAATTCATCGCCTCGACAAAGATGTCATGATCCTCCTGCGTAACGAGGCCTCTCTCAACAGGCCCCCCCAGGGTCACCTGCCCCGGCACTTCCTTCAGCAGCGGAACCATGAAGGCGCTGTTGTAGTCAATTTGGGGATTGGCCCCGCGGAAGTACTTGGTGTCACTGCCCACAAGCATCTGCCCGCGAAATATCACCACGGGCATTCCCTCCACAACTTTCTTCAAAGCCCTGGCGTTGCGCAAATCGAGGGGTTCGCCCTCCGTCTCCTTCCATGACTCCATGGCTAGCTTCACACGCTCCCCCGCCACTCCAGGCTGACAACTAAAGAATTCCTCCCTCAGGCGAGCAGCCCGATGGCTCAGTTCCAACCTGTCTATCCTGTCCAGCAACTGCGTGTCAACGCCTGCCCGCACATCAACTTTATCCGAGATCACTTTTGTTGCTTCCATTGTCTTCCCTTGCTGTTTGGAACCTGGAACTTTTTACCTGGAATTTCCGGCTTGTCCGGCTTAGATGCCTGCCAGACTGAGTTCGGTGCGACTGATCAACTCGTCCTGGACCTCGGGGCTGAGGGCCACAAAGTAAGCGCTGAAGCCCCCGACCCTGACCACCAGGTCCCGGTGTTTTTCAGGGTGGCGTTTGGCATCCCTCAATAGCTCCGCATCCATGATATTGTACTGGATATAGCTTCCGCCTCTCCTGAAGAAGCTTTCCGTAAGACCACATATCTTGTCCTGCATCTCAATGCTTCGCAGGAGAGGCGCGGGAAACTTCAGGTTGAGAACAGAGGCGGATGCCTCCTTAAAGTCGGCTTTCAATACCGAATTGAGTAAAGCCGTGGGTCCGTTCCTGTCCATCCCTTGCATGGCTGACAGAGAGCCATCGGCCAGGGGTTCCCCGGCCTTGCGCCCGTTGGGAAGAGCCGCCAGCTTCTTCCCCGCCATGAAATGCCAGCTCAGCCCGTTGCGATTAATGGCATAATTCCCGCCGAATATATTCTTCTCCGACTTGATGACCCCGGCGCTGAACTTGGCCACGTCACGGACCATGAAGTCCACTTCGTCCCCATCGTTGCCGTATTTGGGGGCTGCCAGGCAGAGTTGCCTTATGGCTTCGCCCTTTTCGCCCGCAAAGTTGGTATCCAGCGCCTCCAGGAGTTCTCCCATGCTGACCTTTTTGTCGTCGTAGACTAGCTTCTTGACGGCCATAAGGGAATCCCCGGCGGGTATAAAACCCCGGTCTCTTCTAGCCCATAAATCATAGTGTGGGAGCCCGCCCACCAAATAGTCTTTGCCATTCTCCAGGCAGCCCGGCAGAAGGGCGGAACCGAGGGGCTCCCGGTGCGTTTCGGCTATTATCCGGCTCATCATGCGGTCATGCCAGAACTGCTTTCGTGTTACATATTCATATTGCTTTTTGAAAGCATCATGGAACTCGTCGAAAGTGGCAAACCGGCGCGGGTCGCCGGTGTGGGTCCCTATCTGTTTCCCGGTCTTTGAGGCTTTGCCGTCGTGCAGCGCCAGGTCAATATAGAGGGCGACATTGATGTACGTCGATCTCATGCCGGTAGCCCAGTCCCAGGGGATTACCTCGGCGCAACCGGTGGTCTGAAAATACCGGGCGTTCTCCAGAGGAATTCCCCGGTCGGTGAAGTAATTGATGATATGCTCCGCGTTGTGAAATTGGGGCACCCCGCCTCTAACCCGCTGGTTCGTCTCCAGGGCCTTATGCATCATCCATTTGGGTGTAGCTTTGTGCCAGCGGATAGCAAGGTGCGGCTCAGCATACTTCACCAGCCCCATGACGTGCAGAATAAGGTAGGTCAGTTCGTTGCTTCCATCCTCCCCCTGCCTGTTCGGCCCACCGAGGCCGATGTTAGAAGGATTCCCCTTCTGCATCACGTCCCGGCGGACTATTTCCTCCACCTTTTCCTGCCGGTTCAAATGCAAAAACAGGTCGCTCACCAGGTCGGCGGCCTCGTCCAGGCTGAGCCGGCCCTCGTCGAGGTCCCGCTTGAAGTAGGGGTAAAGGTACTGGTCAATCAAACCGCAACTCGCGGTGCCGGTATCGCCCGTCTGCAGCTTCGCAGCGACCCGGACCAGAACTATGCTCTGGAGAGCCTCCCGGAAGGTCCTCGCCGGGTTTTCGGGCACCCACTCGCATTCTTTGGCGATCTCCTCCAGTTCAGCCCGCCATTGTGGGTCCTCCTCCACGGCGGCCATGTCCCTGGCAACCCTGGCATATCGTTTGCCCAGAGCAATCACTGCTTTCAAAGCAATGAGGGCAGCTTGCCACAAATAGAGCTTCTCGACATCGTTCTCCTGATTGTCTATCCATCCCTGGATGCGCCCTTCTACTTCGGCGACAAAGCTGCTCAGTCCTTCGGTGACTAACCTCTCGTAGTTAAGATATGAGCAAGGCGGCGGCGCTCCCAGGTAAGGCACCAGACCCGCCTCCACCAGGTCCTCATACCAGCTTCCGACAACGGCCCTTGACACCTCCCTGCCCCGTTCCCTCGTCGTCTTACCCTTCCAGTAGTTCATCGCCTCGACAAGGGTGGCGTAATCTTCCTTACTGATAACCCCTCTCTCAACAGGACCTCCCAGAGATAGCTGCCCCGGGACCTCCTTCAGCATCGGCGTCAAATAGGAGCCATCCCAGTCGCAATGGGGATTGGCCCCCCGAAAGTACTTCGTGTCGCTGCCTACCAGCATCTGTCCCCGGAATATCACCACCGGTATTCCTTCCAGTACCTTCTTCAAAAGCATGGCCCACCGGACGTCCAGGGCTTCACCTTCTGTCTCCTTCCACGATTCCATGGCTAACCGCGCCCGTTCTCCGGCGACGCCTGGTTTGCAATTGAAGTATTCGTCCCTCAGATGGGCAGCCCGCTGGCTCAACTCCAACCTGTCCATCTTTTCCAGTAGCCGTGTGTCAACGCCTGCCTGCCTATCAGCCTTCAACATAGTTAGTTACTCCTTGTTCTTCCTGGCTTAGACTAGCACATCCTTTCCATCCCGTCAAGAAATTTGCGCGGGACCTTGCCCCAGCGCTGTAGGCCTCAGCCTGTCTCAAAACCGGTAGAATGGGCATCTTGCCCGTTCGCTGGCTGAAGGCACGAGGCGTCGCAATAATACGAGTTTCCAGGCCTTGTCACCCTCTCCTGGTCTCTCCCATCAAAGGAGAGGGACTTTTGAGACAGGCTGGACTCCGTGCTTGTGAGCCATCATTTTCATAGTTCAAGGCGACCCCTTGCCCGGTGGTCTTGACCAGCGCCGTCCGTGATCCCGGCGACCACAAGGTTGCCGGAAGGGTCCAGGATCGGTCAGAACATAGCGGCGTACCACCGGAGGATGTCGTCGCCCCAGACGAGCGTGGCCATGGTGGCCAGGGAAAGGAAAGGGCCGAAGGGAATGAAGTCCTTACGCTTTCTGATGCCGAACAGGACGAGAAAGGCTGCCGTGAGTCCCCCGAGCACGATCCCCAGCAACAGGGCGACAAACACGGCCGGAAAGCCGGTGGCCGCTCCCATCAGGGCTGCCAGTTTGACATCACCCATGCCCATG